>JAUPWJ010000083.1 GCA_030916575.1 Patescibacteria group bacterium
AGAGCCAATGCTAAATAATGGAACAAAAAATGTGAAACTAGATAAAGATGGATATACATTCAAAACAGTTGATGGTAAAAGAAGTGCCCACTTTGAACTTACAATATTAATTACTGAAGGTGAACCTGAAATACTAACGAAGATATAATTATTTATTTTTTTATTGTATACTTAATACAATGGAAGGAACTTTTTTTAAAGAAGGAACACCCAAGTTTACGACTCCACAAGAGGAGCTGGATTATTTGCGTGCGCAAGTGGCAAGACGTGAGCGGGAGCTTGTACGAGAAGGCAATCCAAATTCAAATGAGCATGCCATAAAAGAAGTTATTGGCGAATACAAAGAAGTACCAAATGGAGAAGCATTACATAAAGATTTATCTTTGACTGAAAAAGAAAATGAAGGTATCGTTCTTAAATTAAAGCCAGAATCTCATGATACCATCATGGAGGAGCTCTTAGGTATCGTGATAACCAAAGGTATACGAAATGCTTTATCTATAGTAGAGAAGATGAATAATCCTCATGTGGATGATGATTTTCACCGTATTTTGGTTCAATTTTTTAAAACTGAACAAAGTGTAAATTTAAATGAAAGCGCCTCACTGAAGAAAGCCATAGACATGACTCTTTTTGAAATTACTCTTCCACCTGCAACAGATGAAGGAGAAAAAGCCAAAGGTTTTAAAGAATTTATTGGTGCCATGGAGCAATTTTATGCTGGCATGCAATCTATATCGGAAGGTTATAATAATGCAAAAGAAATTTATTTTACTTTAGAAGTTGCCTTAGGTAATCAAAGTGACGAAGTGGTTATATACGCTGGTGTGCCCAATAAACACATTTCTCTTTTTGAAAAACAAGTTTTATCTTTTTATCAAAATGCCAAGATTCGGGAGGCAACAGATGATTATAATATTTTCAACGACGGAGGAGGCTCAGCCGGTGCTTACGCAATGCTCTCTGAGAGAGGAGTATTGCCGATAAAAACTTATGACAATATAGAGCATGACCCGATGAATATGATACTCAATGTCTTCTCTAAGTTAAAAACAGAGGGAGAAGGCGCCGCGATTCAGATCTTGGTTGCTCCAGCTGGTACAAAGTTTATAGATCAATTCCATAAAATATTAGACGATGTAAAAGATGGAACATCTGTAAAGCATGCTGATGATAATTTCTATAAATTTAACAAAGCCCTTTTTAAAGCAGGTAAAGATATTATTTTTGGTCATACAAAAGAAGTTGAGAAAAAAGATAAGAATATGGCTGGACGCAGGAGTGTGGATGAAGGTGCGGCAGAAAAAATTGGGAATAAAGTAAAGAGTTCAGTTATGAAAGCAAATATTAGAGTAATTGCTTCAGCAGAGAGCATTGCTCGCGCAGAAGCAATTTTACGAGAAATAGAATCTTCTTTCAATCAGTTTTCTGAAGCAGCAAGTAATTCAATTGTTTTTGAAAAAATTAATCAGAGCGAGCTTTCAAAACTTTTCCATGATTATTCTTTTAGAATTTTTAATACTGATAAGGTTATGCCTTTGAATTTAAAAGAGCTTGCTTCAGTATTTCATTTCCCAGTTGGTATTGGCAGTCAGCCTCAACTTAAAGAAGCCAAAGCAGGTATCGCTCCGGCTCCAATGGAAATGGGTAAAGAAGGAATTATTCTTGGATTTAATGATTACAGAGGGAAGAGAACAGACATACATATGGCACGCGAAGACCGTATGCGTCATACATATGTTATCGGTCAGACTGGAACAGGTAAGACAAATATCTTACTGAATATGATTACTCAAGATATAAAAAATGGGGATGGTTGTTGCTATATTGACCCACACGGTACAGATATTCAGACCATTCTTTCACGTATACCAAAAGAGCGTATTGATGACGTGATTTACTTTGACCCAGCTTATACAGCACGCCCTATGGGGCTCAATATGCTTGAATATGACCCTGCTTACCCAGAACAGAAGACATTCGTAGTCAACGAAATGATGGGTATATTCAATAAGCTTTTTGATATGAAAGTGGGTGGTGGAGCTATGTTTGAGCAGTACTTTAGAAATAGTGCATTTCTTGTGATGGAGGACCCAGAGTCTGGCTCAACACTTCTTGAAATTACAAGAGTCTTGGGAGATAAAGAATTTCGTGATGCGAAGCTCGCAAAATGTAAAAATCCAATCATAAAACAATTCTGGGTTTCAGCTGAGCAGACGACAGGGGACCAAAGTTTGGCAAACTTCGTGCCTTATATTTCTTCTAAATTTGATAACTTTATTTCTAACGACATCATGCGTCCTGTTGTACTCCAACAAAATTCTGTTTTTAACTTTAGGAAAATCATGGATGAGAAGAAAATTTTACTTGTGAATCTTTCCAAAGGAAGACTAGGGGATATCAATGCAAACTTAATTGGTCTTGTTCTTGTGGGTAAAATACAAATGGCGGCACTTTCTCGTGTGGATATGTTTGGTAAACAGATGAATGATTTCTATCTCTATATTGACGAGTTTCAAAATGTGACCACAGACTCCATTTCTTCTATTTTGTCTGAAGCTCGTAAATATAGACTTTCCCTTAACATTGCACACCAATATATTTCTCAATTAGAAGAAAATATTAAAAATGCAGTTTTCGGAAACGTTGGTTCTATGGCAGTATTTCGTGTCGGTACTGAAGACGCGACATTTTTAGAGCAAAAATTTAAACCAACCTTCACTGCTCAAGATATTATCAAGTTAGATAATTATAATGCGTATGTTTCAATGCTGGTAAAAGGTCAGCCAACTAAAGCTTTCAATATGGAGACAATTGCACCAGAGAAGGGCAATGTTGATATTGTGGATTCTTTAAAAGAACTCTCTTATATGAAATATGGTCGTGACCGTGAAGAAGTGGAAGAAGAAATCATGGCTCGATATAGCAGTATGCAATAGTTTTGATTTTTACAGTAATTCTGTTAGTATAAGCAGTATTATAATTTTAATTTAAATATTTATGACACAAGAAAAAACACTTATTATATTTAAGCCTGATGCAGTAGGAAGGGGAATCGTTGGAGAAATACTAGCTCGTTTTGAAAAGGTTGGTTTAAAAATTATAGGGTCAAAAATGTTGCAACCTGATACTGCCTTTTTTCATCACCATTATGAAACTATCGGCACTATGATTACTCGTCACGGACAGGAAATTTTTGATACCACAGTATCTATGATGCAAGAGGGTCCCGTAATAGCTTTTGTATTGGAAGGAGTGGATGCAGTATCTATTGTACGAAAAATGGTGGGTGCGACAGAATCAAAATCAGCGTTACCTGGTACTATTCGTGGTGATTACTCTCACATGAGTTATGCTCATGCAAATGAAGTTGGTATCGGTTTACCTAACATATTACATGCCTCAGGAGATGTTAAAGAAGCAAACCTTGAAATTACACATTGGTTTTCGGATAAAGAACTTTTCAACTATGAAGCTGTTCACGAAAAATTTACTCAAACAAAAAAATCCCACAAAAAATAATTTACTAAAATCCCCGAAAGGGGATTTTGTTTTTAGTAAAAAAGTAATTTGTCAAATTTGTAATTTCTCTAGATTTGTGGTTTTTTGAAAAAAATATTGCTTAATGTTTCAAAAAGAGTAAACTTTATGTAGGGTTATTTTTATTTATTACCTAGAACAATCTTTTTCGGGAGCTTAGATCATTTTGAGCTTTGGCTCTAAGTGTCGGGCACCCACCTAGCTTTTAGCTACGGTAATAACTCTAAATAGCCCTAAAGAAGTGATCCGCATGTCTGCGGATTTTTTCTTTTTTATGCGGTATAATAGCTTTATGGACAGAAGAAAACTTTCAATTCGCATATGTTTATTGGTAGTTTTTATATTTTTAGTTAATTTTTTAGCGGGTAAATTTCATTGGTATTCTTCCTTACCTTGGTTTGATATGTTTGTGCATTTCTTAGGTGGTTTCTGGTTAGGCTTGGGTGTAATTTACCTTTTTCCACCTAAAATAAGCTCCTCCTCATCAATTTTAAAGATACTTTTAGGTGTATTAATCATCGGTCTGGCTTGGGAATTTTTTGAGATTTTTGTAGATGCAAATTTCTCTAAGAAGATTTTTGATATTAAAGATACTTTATCTGATTTATGTTTTGACCTAGCTGGTGGACTTACTGCTACTCTTTATTTCTTTAAAAGAATTGGGGTAAATACTGAAAATAAGGTATAATTTTATTATGACAAATAGAGCTAGAATAACTTTTTGTGGTGGTACGGGCTCAGTTACAGGGGCCAATTTTCTTTTTGAAGCCGACGGACAAAAAATACTTATTGATTGTGGTTTAACTCAAGGGACCAAACTCGCTGATGATATAAATTGGAGTCCTTTTATTTATGACCCTAAAAGTATTGATATTCTTTTCGTAACCCATGCTCATGTGGACCATTTGGGAAGAATTCCAAAATTAATCAAAGAGGGTTTTCGTGGAAAAATTTATTCTACATTACCGACAAAGTCATTAGCCCAACCAATGCTTGAAGACACCATGATGATTCTTTCTAAGAATACAGAAATGGATTTAGATTTAATTTATACTAAAGAAAATATTGATATAGCTTTATCACTCTGGCAAGGATTTGAATATCATCATAGTATTAAAATTACAGACAACCTCACAGCAGAATTTTATAATGCTGGACACATTTTAGGTTCTATGATGGTTTTGTTTAAGTATAATGATAAGAAAATTTTATTTACTGGGGACTTAGGAAATAGTCCTTCACCACTTTTGCCGGATACAGAGAAAGTATTGGGAGTGGATTATTTAATAATGGAAAGTGTTTATGGAGACCGTAATCATGAGTCTAGAAATGATAGAAGGAAGTTTTTAGAAGAAGCAATTGAAGACAATCATAAAAGAAAGGGGACACTCATTATTCCTACATTTTCCCTAGAGCGTTCCCAAGAATTATTGTTCGAACTTAATGAACTTGTAGAAGGTAATCGTATTCCAGTCATGCCGATATTTTTAGACTCACCACTCGCTATTCGTCTGACTGAAGTTTTTAAACAATACAAAGATTATTTTAATGAAAATGCTCAGAAGGCTTTGTCTTCTGGAGACCATTTATTCGATTTCCCAGGCCTTCATGCAACACTTAAAAGTGAAGAGTCTAAAATGATTGCCAATGTTGCTAATCCTAAAGTAGTTATAGCTGGGTCTGGCATGTCTTCTGGAGGCCGTGTGGTGCACCATGAAAGACATTATTTGCCTGACCCTAATAATACCTTACTTTTGACTGGTTATCAGGCTGTTGGCACTCCGGGGCGTTTAATCCAAGAAGGTGTCAAAATGGTTCGTATTTCAAATGAATATGTAAATGTGCGGGCACATGTGGTGACAATATCAGGATACTCAGGACATAAAGATTCTGATGGACTTTTGAATTTTGTAGAAGAAATGCAAGAAAATTTACAAAAAGTTTTTGTCGTTATGGGGGAGCCGAAATCTGCTTTATTTTTAGTTCAAAAGTTGCGAGATAATTTAGGCATAGATGCATATGCTCCAGAGCAAGGGGACAGTGTTTTGCTTGTTTGTTAAAAAATGTGTAATATAAGACAATGGATTCAAAAAATTTTTACGAAAAACACGGACATCAACAATATAAAATTTGTATTTCAGGTGCAGCAGAGACAGGGCATTGCGGAGTAGACGCTCTTGAGAAAGCAAAAGAGCTTGGTAGGGAAATTGCTCGCCAAGGCGCTGTATTAATTTCAGGAGCAACAACAGGCTTTCCGCTTTGGGTGGCTATGGGCGCCAAAGAAGTGGGCGGTATATCTATTGGTTTTTCTCCAGCCTCATCTGAGAAAGAACATGTGGAAGTTTATAAACTTCCAGTTGATTATATGGATTTGATTGTTTATACAGGTTTTGGATATGCTGGACGAGATTTACTCCTTACTCGCTCATCCGATGCTGTTATCTGTGGTTGTGGAAGAGTGGGAACTATACATGAATTTACAATTGCTTTTGAAGACAATAAACCTCTTGGTATATACGAAGGTCCGTGGGAGATGGGGGATCAACTAAAAGAAATAGTAGCAAAAAGTCATAGAGTAAATAATAATATTGTGACAACTGATGATCCTAAGAAAATGGTTGAAGATATTATGACTATGATTAAATCACATAAAGTAGGGGAGTTTAAAATGTAATAAGGTTTTTGCTATTTTTTTTGTAGATTGTATACTTTAGGTATATGAAACATAAAAAACTCGTCGGTATCTTGTCAGGTGTTACAGTAGTAATACTTGTTGTTCTTTCTATTGTATCGGATGCTGCAATTACTCCTGGTAAGCTTGGTTCATGCGAATTAACGGGCAAAGAAAAAGAGTATAAACTCGTGCTCCAATGGGGTGGATTTGGAGAGCCCGATATCTTGTCAGTAGATAATATTCTAGATCAGATTTACGTAGCTGACCAAGAAGATAGGAAGATAAAAAAATTTGACCTTAATGGGAACCTTTTATTGTCGTGGGGTGGTGGAGGTAGCGTCCCCGGTAAATTTGGTTCTGTGCACGGGCTAGAAGTTGACCCTTTTTCAGATAGTGTGTATGTTCCAGATTCAGGTCAAAAACAAATACATAAATTTTCTAAAAATGGTACATTCTTATTGTCATTTGGAGACGAGGCAAATGATTCTAAAGAGATAGCAACTGACTCTCTTGGGAATGTTTTTACTTCCAGTAGATTTAAAGATGGCTTTACTTTACAAGCGGTAGTTCAAAAGTTTACAGCAGAGGGTGTTTTAATAAAAAAATGGGATGTTGATGCGCCATTAATGACTATAGGCAGTGGCCCGCTCGAGGTTGAAGGGATATATGGTATTACTTTAGATTCTTTTGATAATGTTTATGTAAGTGTGACAGGTGAAATTCACAAATTTAACTCCGAAGGAGAATTTATTAAAAAATGGGATTCGAAAGGTTCACTCGGTTTAGCAGTTGATTCTTTTAATAATGTTTATGTATCGGGATCAGATAAGGTTTATAAATATACTTCGGAAGGAGATTTTATCGCTGACTTTGCGACTGGGTTTCAGGATTCTCATAGTGTAGATGTGGATTCTAATGGGTGTGTTTATGTTGCAGATGAAAAGGGTAAAATTATTCGAAAATTCTGCCCAAATAAGTGTGCAACTATTACAGTTATTAAAGATGTTGTAAATTCACCAGACGAGACAGATTTTCCATTTTCTATAAATGGTACCGTTAATAATGTCTCTACTAATTTCGCAAGTTTTATACTTGATGATGATAATGAAAATACTTTAAATAGTACAAAAACAATTCAAGTACCTAGTGCTCCAGCAGGTCAAAAATTAACTTATCAAGTTAGTGAATTAGTGCCTTACAACTACTCACCATATTCTTTGTCTAAGATAAATTGTGTAGATCCTACCAATGATACAAACACTGATATAATAAATAGTCAGTCTGTTCTAGGAAGGGCTAATATCAAGATTTCTAATTCAGAAAATATAGTTTGTACTTTTTTTAATCAAAAGAATGACATGGAGGGCAAAGGCAAAATCATTATTACAAAACTTCTCGTAGGTGGTCCAAATCCTGTGTCCTCAGACAATAATTTCTTATTTGAAACAAACTTTAATCCTCTTAATTTCTCTTTATTACCAATTAAAAAAGGATTTTCTTGGACAGCTGAAAAGTCATTTTTAGTTAACCCAAATACGGACACTGCTTATACAGTAAAGGAAAGAATTAACCCCTTTTATTTATTGAAGAATAT
>JAUPWJ010000084.1 GCA_030916575.1 Patescibacteria group bacterium
ACATTTTTTGTTCCATTATTTAGCATTGGCTCTAATGCCACAACCATACCTGGAACTAATTTTGCTCCTGTTCCTTTTTTCCCGAAATTTGGTATAAATGGATCTTCGTGAATATATTTACCTACACCGTGTCCAGCCAAAACCTCCACAATTCCATATTTATAAGGCTTCACAAAGCTCTCTATTGCATGCCCAATGTCCCCTGTCCTATTGCCTCCGCGAGCTTCGGCAATACCTGTCATAAGTGCTCGCTCTGTAATCTCTAGTAATTTTTTACTTCCGTTACTAATCTCACCCACAGGCACAGACAAAGCCATGTCTGTAAAAAGACCTTTGTGTTTTAATCCTAAATCTATAGCAATAATATCTCCATCTTTTAAAATTTCATTAGCTCTTGGAATACCATGAACCACTCCATCATTTACTGAAGTACATAGTGACGCAGGAAACGGAAAGTCCGCTCCTTCAGGTTTGTAATTTAAAAAAGCTGGCTCATCTCCTCCATCTTTGATAAGTTTAAAAGCATATTGGTCTAGCTCTAAAGTTGAAATACCCGGAGCTACTTTGTCCTTTACCTTGTATAAAATTGTCGCAAGTCTCCGCCCTCCTTCACGCAATATTTCTATTTCTGCCGGAGTTTTTATAATAATCATAAATTATGAAATAACTGTACCAGAGAAACTTTCTCCTGCTAAATATTTTTCTAAATTAGTTATAGGTTTTCCATTCATTATAGCAACTTCAATACCTTCATTTTCTGCCATCTCAGAAGCAGTAGGGTCAAAAGGAGAACTAAGTCTGGATGTCCACTTACTAGGAATAATTTTCCTGTAATCTGCCCAAGAAATTTTTTCGATTTTCTTTGCATCCGGATTTATTCTTGGATCAGAATCATATACATAGTCAATATTTGATAAATTTATTAACCTTTTTGCGCCTAGATTTTTTGCGGCCAATATCGCGTCATAATCTGAACTGTGCCCTGGCTCATAAGCTGAGCCAATGATAATAGATTTCTCAAAGAAAAAAGGTTTTGAAAGATCATCTATTACTTTAGTATTAGCATACTCGCTAAAAATAACCCTTACTAACTCTGCATTTAATTTAAGAGCTGCAATACCAATCCAGTCTAGGTCTTCATCTTTTGGATTGCTCAAATTTTTTGCTACTTCATTGTATCTATTATTGATTTTTCCCCCGCCAGTGATAATTACAAATTTTTTACCTTTAGCAACGTGCGACAAAATTAAATCCTTGAAAGATTTAAGAAAATCCACATCCAACTCATCTGGTATGATGAGGGACCCGCCGAGCGAAATTACTATTTTTTCTTCATTCATAAATTAAAAATTCAAAGCTTTAATAATATCGTTATGAACTTGCTCAACTGTTTGTTCGCCATTTATAGTTAATATTTCATAACCAAATTTACCTTTAAAGTAATCCATTGAAGGAATAACATTATTTACATATTCATCAAATCTTTTATTCAACCCTTCAACAGTATCATCAGCTCTGCCTCGCAAAAGGTTTCTTTTCATTGCTTCTTCTTTACTTAATTCAATATAAATAATTTTGATATTTGTCCTATTGAGAGAACTCATTAACTCTGTAAAATACTCTGATTGATTAATAGTTCTAGGATATCCATCAAAAACTACACACTTTTCTTGTGGTAAATTTAAAACAGCATCTGAAACGAGTTTATTTGTCATTTCGTCTGGCATTAATCTACCAGAATGCACTATATCTTTTACTGCTTGAGTATCAAAATTATCACTAGAAGACTCTAGTATTTTTCTGAAAATTTCTCCAGTTCCTACATACACACATTCAAAACCAGTTTGTTTTTTAAAAACATCCATTAAAAGCTTTACTTGTGTTCCCTTTCCAGAACCAACTATTCCAAAAAATATAAAAGTTTGTCCTTGCATATACTACACAATACTAGATTTCTGACTTAAAATCAAATTATCTTTTTTCTTAAAAATATGTTTAAATTACTTCTAATACATGAAAAAACAAATTATAACTATCTGCGGAAGCCTAGGAAGCGGTAAGTCCAGCACAGCAAAAAAAGTGGCAGGGGCTTTAGGATATAGACATTTTTCTTCGGGTGACTTTTTCCGACAAGTAGGCCTTGAACTTGGTGGCTTATCTATAAATGAAACCAATATCAGGGCAGAAACGGATCCTAATATAGACGCCATGACTGACCAAAAGGTCCGTGACATGGGAAAAGAAAATAAAGTTGTTATAGATTCTAGAACAGCATATCATTGGATACCGGAGTCATTTAAAATTTACTTAGACCTTTCTCCTGATATAGCTAAAGATAGAGTTTTAAATAACATAAAAGAGGATAAGTTAAGAGGTCAGAGTGAACGAGTTTTTACCCCAGAAGAAGCATTTCAAAAAATACAGGAACGACTTGAAAGCGAACAAAAAAGGTATTGGGATTTATACCGAATAGACAATACAAAAAAAGAAAACTTTGATTTAATAATTGATACAAACAAAAACAACCTAGAGCAGGTTGTTGATATTATTCTCACAGAATATAAAAAGTGGTTAGAAAACTAGTACTCTCTCATTGAGATTTGAGCGTCTAGTTTTTTGATTATATCTAAGACAACAGAGACAACGATGAGAAGTGCTGTACCACCGAGCGCAAGCGCTGTGATGCCTGTGACAGACTGCATGATGATAGGCAATACGGCTATTAGGCCTAAGAATACCGCACCGAGCAATGTAATACGAGTTAGGACTTTTGAGATATAAGCTGAAGTTGAAGCACCTGGACGAATACCCGGAATAAAGGCACCATTTTTTTGTAAATTATTTGAGAGAGCTTCAGGATCAAATGTAACGGCAGTATAAAAGTAAGTGAATAGAAATACAAGTATGAAGTAAAGGACTGCGTATAATGGTGAAGTTTGCTGGAATCCTAATAATACTCCAGAAATTTTTAGAAGAATTGCGTTTGTTGAACTAGCTAAAAAGTTTCCAATCATTTGAGGGAAAAGCAAAATAGATAATGCGAAGATAATAGGAATAACTCCAGCTTGGTTTACACGAAGTGGTAAATATGTAGAGCCTCCACCGTAAACTTTCATACCTCTAATTCTTTTTGCATAAGTTACAGGTATAGGGCGCTCTGCTTCAGAGACTACAACGACACCAGCGATAACCAAAATACCGGCCACTAAGAATGCCAAGTACATAGGAATTTGTGCAACATCGAAAGTAAATAGAAGTTGACCTACACTAGAAGGAAGAGCAGAGACGATACCAGCGAAGATTATAATAGACACACCATTACCAATACCGAATTCGGAAATCAATTCTCCCAACCACATGATAAGCATAGCACCTCCTACAACAATAAGAAGATTTACAATTCTATCAAAAGAAGTTAAGTTAACTAAAATTCCTTGAGTCTCTAAGATTGCCAAAAGTGAAAAACCTTGAATGGCTGCAAGCGGTACAGTAAGAAGTCTTGAGTATTGAGTAAATTTCTTTTTTCCTGCATCCCCTTCCTCATGGTAAAGACGTTTAAGTGCAGGGACCATGATAGTCAGAAGTTGCATAATAATAGAACCTGTAATATATGGTCCGACACCGAGCATTATGATAGACAAATTTGAAAGTCCTCCACCAGAGAATATATTTAGAATTCCAAAGAATTGGTTATTAGATAAAAATGTTTCGAGTGCTTGTGTGTCAATACCTGGTATAGGAATAGCAGAAAGTAAACGAAAAACTATCAAAGCGAAAAGCACAAAAAGTACTTTATTACGCAAAGATTTGTCACTCCAAATCATTTTAATTTTATGCAAAAAATTTTTCATATTTTTTTAGCTCTTTATTTCCCCACCAGCTTTAACTATCTTTTCTTTTGCAGTAGCTGAAACAGTACATTTAGAAACAATTACTTTAACAGTGAAATCTGAAGCACTATTCAATATCTTAATTGCTGGAATTCTACCTTTTATTTTCTTTATAGCTTTAAGTGCGAGTAAACTCTCAGGATTTACCTCCCCACCTTTTGGATAAACTGCGGCAATCTTATCTAAAGAAACACAAACAGGCTTAATTTCAAATGAATTAAATCTGTAACCTCGCAATTTTGGTAATTTCTTGATTATATCTCGGAGCTCTGGTCGGCGTTTGTTACCTGCACGAGCTGTTTGACCTTTACCTCCCCGGCCTGAAGTCTTAGCGTGTTTACCACCGCGTCCTACGATACGGTCTTTCTTATTTTTATTTTGTCTTTTTAAATTATGTATTTGCATAAAAATATTTATACTATTTCCGCTACTACCTCTTTATTTTCCAATACAACAGTCTCAACAACTGGTTTTGAATATTTACTTGAAATTTGCTTCAATGCTTCCATGACTGCTTTTGAATTATTCAATTTATTTTTACTCTTAGATAAAATCTTTCCTGTTATATCTTTTACTCCTGCCAACTTCGCAACATCACGAAGCACAGATCCTGCTACAAGTCCGCGTCCTTTATTTGGCATTAACACAACTTGTGAACTCGCAAACTTAGCAGAAATTTCGTGAGGAATAGACATAGTCTTTGTAAGCTTTAACTTCACCATATTCTTCTTTGCATTTCGTAATGCTTTGTTAATAGCAAGTGATGTATCTCCAGCTTTTCCAAGTCCAAGACCAATACTTCCCTTCTTGTCCCCTGCAATAAGTGCTACAGAGAAAGAGAATCGGCGTCCTCCTGCTACCACACGAGTAACACGACGAATACTTACGATTTTCTGATCGAATTCTGGTTTTGGTCTACTGAAAGAAGATGACCGACGATTATTATTCTTTTTTTCGTTTCCTTTATCCATATATTTTAATTAAAATTTCAAACCTCCTGCTCTTGCTTCATCTGCGACTAATTTTACTCTTCCTGTATATTTAAATCCATTTCTATCAAAAACTACTTTATCGATTTTTACAGCTTTACTTGCAAGTGCTATAGCCTTTCCTACTTCTTTTGCTCGTTCTAATTTTGTGCCTTTTGCTATCTTTACATCACTAGC
>JAUPWJ010000085.1 GCA_030916575.1 Patescibacteria group bacterium
GTTTTTCCAAAATATTTTACTCGAAATATTCTTGATTTCCTTTCACTTTTTATAAACATTAAAAAAGTAAAATATTATCTTAAAAGATTTTCATAATAAATTGTCTCTTGTGTCTTATTATTTATTCATAAATAATGAAGAGAGAATGGTAAAAAAAATTAATATATTGCTTCATAAACCAATAGTCCCGGTAATTTTTTCATTCATATTTTTTGTATTGTATACAATTCTTGGAGTTGTCAGACATAACCATTATGGATCATATGGTGCAGATCTGGGATTTATAGATGAAGTGTTTTGGAGATATAGTCAATTTGATTACTCCAAGCTTCTAGGAGGTAATCATCTCGAATTTACGTCACTTTTTTTAGCACCTATTTACTGGATTTGGGCAGATCCTCGACTTCTCATTATTCTACAAGCATTTCTTATTTCATTCTCAGGAATTGCTGTTTTTTTATTGGCAAAGCGAAGAAAACTTAATATCTACCTTTGTTATAGTATTCTTTTCTCGTATCTGACTTTTTATGGAGTACAAAGTGCATTGTGGTTTGATGTTCATACCTCTGTTTTTGCTGCATCTTTCTTGACATGGTTTCTCTACTTCTTAGACAATAACAATAAAAAGGCGAGTATTGTCGTATTCTTTTTAGCAATTTTTTCTAAAGAGAATATGGCTGCGTATGTTTTTTTGCTTTGTATTACATATTTTATAGCGACTCGAAAAAAATCAGCACTTGTTTTTGCAGGAATATGTGTAGCATATGCGTATCTCCTCTTTTACATTATTTTCCCCGCAACTTTACCAACTGGGTATGGTTATTCAAGCAATCAAGGATTGTTATCCGGTAATCCTTTACAAATGATTGATACACAGATAAAGCAACGTACACTATTTTATACTTTCGCCTGGGTTGGATTTGTACCGCTTACTGCACCTTGGCTATTAATCCCAGCACTTGGGAATTTAGCATCATATTTCATACTAGGAAGAGAATATGTTGCTGCGCATGAAATTTACATGCATTATCGAGTTGATTTAGCTCCGTTATTAGCATTTGCAACAATATTTACTATTGTAAAGTACAGGAGATTGAACTCAAAATACATAGCAATTTATTTGCTTGTATGTTCACTTTTTTTCCAATATAGTTTGCACTTACCTCTCAGTTATTTAAGCAAAACGTGGTTTTGGACAAGACCAAGTGGTGTTAATGCAATAAACAAGCTTATAGAGGAGTTGCCAGAAAATGCATCTCTGGCTGCACAAAATAATATTTACCCTCATGTAAGTCAAAGAGATGAGATTTCGCTTCTTTGGCCAGATACGAGGTTTTTTAAAGACAATTCCCCTTGTGATAAATCTTTATGTCCTTGGTTTCGTTGGGAGGGTTCACCAGAGTATATAATAGTTGACTTATCTCCAGAATGGGATATTAGACATCTACTTCATCAAAACTCAGAATATAAACAAGCTGTTGAGAGTATGGAAAAGTATGGGGTTATTAAAAAATATAAACAAGAGCAGACTGCAATTATTTATAAGGTTATGACAAAAGCAAAATAATGTGCTTTATTATGTGAAAATTAGGTAGTTACATCAGATCATGTTAAAATTAATGCAATGAAATTAAGTGTGGTTGTACCAGTTTATAACGAAGAAGAGAGTATTCAATCATTTTTTCAAGAATTGATGATCCATCTTCCAGAGTTGGCCTCTTCATATGAAGTGATATTTGTTGATGATGGTTCAACAGATACATCTCTTGAGTTACTACAAAAGTTAGATAAAGAAAATAAGCATGTAAAAGTTTATTCGTTTCGAAGAAATAATGGAAAGGCTGAGGCATTACATTTTGGATTTCAGAAAGCTGGAGGGGATCTCATTGTCACGCTTGATGCAGATCTTCAAGATCAGCCTATAGAAATAAAAAAACTCCTTGAAAAATATAATGAAGGAGTGGATGTTGTTTGTGGTTGGAGAAAAGATAGAAAAGATAAGTCAAAAATGAAATTTATCTCAAAAATATTTAATTTCTTTGTTCATAAAGCGTTTGAAATTAATGTTCATGACTATAATTGCGGACTGAAGTTGTATTCAAGCGATGCTGCAAAGAGTATCAGGCTATATGGAGGACTTCATCGATTTATTCCGGTATTAGTCAAAGAGCAAGGATTTAGTGTTGATGAAGTTGCCGTTGAGCATCAACCAAGAAAATTTGGTACATCCAAGTATGGTTTTTCAAAGATTTTTAAAGATCTTCCAGATATGTTTACTATGCTTTTTCTCGTTAAATATCGTCAGAAACCACTTCATTTTTTTGGACTTATTGGTGGGCTAAGTTTACTTGGAGGGTTTTTTATTCTTACATATTTAACTTTTATCAAACTTTCTGGAGAATCAATAGGTGGTAGGCCATTACTTTTCTTGGGAGTACTTCTTTTTGTTGTAGGAGTGCAAATATTTTTAACTGGATTTCTCGCAGAACTCATTCTGAGCGTCTCTCAAAAAGAAAAAACATTGCCAAAATTACGATATCCAACCGAAAAATGACAATTGGAATAGATATTTCTCAACTTGCTTTTGCACATACTGGAGTAGCAAATCTTCTCAAACAACTTGTAAATTCAATGATAGATGAGGGTCAAGAGCATGATTTTGTGCTTTTTTATTCATCAATGAGAATTCCATTTAATTCAGAATGGATTCAGCCACGTAAAAATGTAAGATTTAAATTATATAAATTCCCTCCTACATTCCTTGATGTTTTATGGAATAGATTACATATTATTCCTATCGAGCATTTCATTGGTGAAGTTGATATATTTATCTCGTCGGATTGGACAGAACCACCTGTAAATAAAGCAAGGAAATTAAGTATTCTTTATGATCTTGTCGTATTAAAGTACCCTGAAGAAAGCACAAAAAAAATTATTGAGACTCAAAAAAGAAAGTTAAAACATCTTATAAATGAGACTCAAACGATTTTATGTATTTCTGAATCCACTGCACATGACGCCGAACAATTATTAAAGATTGATGAAAAGCGCCTGAAGGTTGTCTACCCCGCACTAACTCTATAACAATCTTGTACAAAGCCAAATATGCACTATACTAAAAGTATGATTATTGGAATTGACGGAAATGAAGCAAACGTTGAAAGAAAAGTTGGAGTTAGTGAGTATTCTTTCGAGCTCATCCGTGCATTTTCACAGATGAGTGAAAATATATCTTTTAGAGTGTACTTAAAAGCACCATATAATGATTCATTTCCACAACCATCAGCACACTTTACATATTCTGTTTTTGGTCCTTCTAAATTATGGACTCAAATTGCACTTCCATTAAAGCTTTTGAATGAAAAAAATAAAGTCTCTGTATTTTTTTCACCCGGACATTATGCTCCTCGTTTTACAGATCGGA
>JAUPWJ010000086.1 GCA_030916575.1 Patescibacteria group bacterium
AAAAAAACTTGTTTCAACTTCTAAAGGTATGACCTTCGCACAAACAAGTCCTTTCTTTGCAATTAGAAATGCACATATGGCGAAAAAATTAAATACAGTTAAAAAATTAATGAAACAAAAAAACTTTACAGCTTTTGGTGAACTTATAGAGGCAGAAGCATTAGAAATGCATGCTATTATGATTACCTCTTCTCCATCACTTATTTATTGGAGTGAAGGAACATTGAAGTTGATGAAGTTAGTTAAACAATGGCGACAAGAAGGACTGCCAGTTTATTTTACTATTAATACAGGTCAAGATATTCATCTACTTGTGGAATCTTTACATGTTTCTACTTTGGAAGAAAAATTAAAGCATATTCCTGATGTAAAAAAAGTATTTGTAAATAAACCAGGTTCAGGTTCTTACATAACTGAGCAACATTTATTTTAGGGCTTTATATCTTACTTTAATTACATTTAAGTTCAGTAACTTCAACATCGCTTGACAAACATTCTTCAAGTCAATTATTCTAAATATTATTACTAATTTTTGTAAATTATAATGGCAAAAAAATCCGCAAAAGCTGTAAAGGCATCAAAAGCCCCTAAAGCAAAAGCATATAATCCTCATGACAGTTTGATTATTCAAATTGGTGTTATTGTTATCATCGTATCTGGTATTGCACTATTTGCTTACGCATACGCACAGTACGCAATTAAATAATTTCTATAACTAGTGACTGAATCGGTTCAAAAAGAAACCTCTGCGGGTGGAATTGTTTTTAAAAAAAACAATGATGTTTTTTTGTGGCTTATCATTCAACATAGTAAAGCGCGACATTGGGGATTTCCAAAAGGTCATATTGGGGACAAAATTCCTAATGAAAAAATGGAAGAAGCTGCTCTGCGCGAAGTTCAAGAAGAAGGTGGGATATCTGCACAAATTATCTCTCATGAACCCTTTGAAATTAATTATTCCTATAAATTACATGAGGAACAACGAGATAAAACCGTATACTACTTTTTAATGGAATACATATCTGGTGATACAGCAAATCACGATTGGGAAGTTGAAGAGGCATTATTTATACCTAGTTCTGAAGTTATTGAAATGCTTTCCTATCCTTCAGATTTAAAAGCTTTTATAGAAGCACAAGAAGTTTTGGCACAATTAAAAAAGTGAGCGGGAGACGGACAAATATTTGAACCGCTTCTTATCCAATTTCTCTCTCATTTTAACAAGTTGATGGAAGCATATCAAACAAAGTAAAATAACATATGAAACTTTTTGACACTTCACAACTTTTCGACGAAAAAACATTTTATCAAACGTTCCTGCAAGATCTTGTTAACTGTCAAAGTGAAGTTATCATTGAATCTCCTTATATTACGACCAAACGGATGAGAACGTTTGATCGCATTTTTGAAAAATTACTTAAGAAAGGAATAAAAATCTATATCTTTACCCGTGACCCGAAAGAGCATGAGGAATTTATGGAACCTCAATCGGAAGACGGTATCAGCTGGTGCGAAACAAAAGGAATACAAGTATTACTTTGTATTGGAAACCATCATCGAAAATTGGCAATTATTGACAGAAAGGTCTTGTGGGAAGGTAGTCTTAATATACTGTCTCAGTCTCATAGTCGGGAAATCATGAGAAGGATACCAGATGAAGAAGTCACCCTTCAGACTTTTAACTTCCTAAAATTTGGCAAATTCCTTTAGGACTTGATATACTTGCAGCATGACAGAAGCAAATTTTGATGATTTACCATGGGATCGAATAATGGAAATCGGTGAGAAAGGAATCTTTGAACAGGTTTTTAAAAAGATTCCTAAATTCAGATTCGAATTTGTGGTCGACGAAGACAACCATGAAGCACTGGTACAATCCGCATTAAAAAGTCTGAAAAGGAAAAATCCGGATACAACCCTTGAACAGGCAGAAACTCTAGTCGGCTTAATGCAGTCTTTTGCACGTAGAGCGTTAGAAAGGTAAAATTTTAGAAGATTTGACTTTCAAAGCCTTGGCAATATTTTCCAGTACCTCAACAGACGGATTAACAACACCTCTTTCAATTCGGGAAATATAGCTTACATGCACACCAACTTTATCAGCTAATTCTTCCTGCGTTGTACCTCTTTGTTCCCTGATTTTTTTTATATTTTCTCCAATCTGCTTCTGTGATCCCATATTATTGAAATAATTATACAACTTTTTAATTTTTATATTCATTCCAGCTATCAATTGGAGGCCTATTCTGCTAAAATAATGGCATAAAAATGCTATTCGATAACCCAAGTTTACTATCAAATGAGGAGATACGGCAAGAGCTTACAAGATTAGACTATCCTGCCGATCTGATTGATTCAATCATTGAGCAATTCTGGTTCCATGACGCATACAATAGCTTTATTTCCATAATTCCTCACTTTGAAGTTCTCAAGCAATTCCTTGAAGAAAAAAATCCCAGAACTTTTTCACGTTTTAATTTTTACTACTACTTTTTCGGGAAAGTAATTCCAGATTACAAGAAAATAAAAAAAACACTTCAAAACTTGGGTCTTTATTTTGAACAGGTACAAACAAACCAAATACCACTTGTTGAATTCTCAGATGTGGTAAAGAAAATAGATGCGAGTTCAACACTTACGGTAAAGTACTTTGAAAGTCTCAAGCTGGTATCTCTTTCTGAAGAAAAAGGTGTACATACAGTTAAATGGGTACATCATACCCTCACAGAATTTTTGGCAGCTGAAAGCATTCACAGCCAAAATAAACCACTTCATGAGTTAAAGAAGTTAATTGTTGATTCTCAAACAGGAAGTGATTTATTAAAGCCATCCTGGACAGGAACACTACGTTTTTTGGTTGAACAAGATTCTGAAACGTACGTCTCATGGGTTGTTGAATTTCTCACTGTAAACCAAGATTCTTTAATTGATCAAATAGCCGAGATGATTGTTTTCTCCACAAGCTCTTCAACTAAACCAGCACTGGGAAAAGCATTATTCTCTCTGGTTTTCGGTAGATATCAAGATAAGAAATTTTGGATTCCGGTATGGGCATACCACAATTTTTACAAGTTTATTGACCAAGAAATATATAAAGACCTCAGGGCACATGTCGATGATAAAGAGTATGTTCACAAAGGAAATATTGCAGCAACGATTAACGGAATGTTGCAAAATAATCACCCATTACTGACCAGGAAAGAAAGGGCATTTTGGGAAAAAAAACTTATTTCATACGCCCAAGAGGAAAACGAAAACGAAGTTCTGAACCGTCATGCAATGGCAGCTCTGGAAAATTTTAAGGGTCAGACAGACATCATTCCTCTAGTAAAAAAGAATTCTGAAAGTAAGGACTCACTGGTACGTGAAGCTTTTATCAATATGTGTCGTGCGATTGACGCAAATGATCCTGAATCGATTGAGGTTTTTATAAAAGCAATTGAGGAAGACACTGCTCAAATTTATGCACGAAACGCTTTGTATTCTATCAATACGCAGAAAGCGATAGTAACTTTTCTCAAAAGTATTTCCGATAACCCAAAATTTATTCACGAATTTTTAGATAATGAGTCAATTTATAACAAGAAAGAAAGTCAAGCGGATGCAGCACTCATTGAAAATATTAGAAAAAATAAAAATCCCGCAGTAATAACCCTACTTAAAAAAATAATTATTTCTTCATATACTGGAGAACGGAATTATGATGCTGGAAAATCTTGGTTCTTGCGGCAAATTGCTTTATTAATTCAAAACGATGAACCCGACTACCTCGATGAATTCGTTCAGACAATAATAAAACTTGACAAAGAAAAACAAAGGATACTTTTTATCAATGATGTTGAAAATGTGCTGTCAGTACTTTTGCAACCAGATATACTCGATGATCTACATGAGAATTTTAAAGACTTTCTGCACCATCATGCGGGATATGCCCTTGCTCAAGCGGTAAGGCTTGCGCCTTATACAGGAAATCCGAATGGGGATGCAGTTCTCAAAAGAGGTATTGAACTCGGGATAACTGCTGATCCCAATGTACCTCAAAAGCAAAAAGACTATCAAACTGAACAGAATAA
>JAUPWJ010000087.1 GCA_030916575.1 Patescibacteria group bacterium
AAGACCAATAATTGATTCTTTTACAAGTTCCGCAAGCAAGTTTTATAAGTCTATCTTGTGACATGGTTTTATATTAATACAAAAATACCAAAATTGCAAACTAAGCCTTGTCTAGCCATTCTTTATCTTGGCGGACGAGTAATTTAGACTTATTCTCTATATCATTCAATATAGCCCCCACAGCACGCTCCATGCGTATACCCTGAGAGCCTTTCAATAAGACTAAGTCATTAGTATTCACTAAATCTTTCAAGAATTCACCTGCTTCCACTGAATTATTGAATTCAAAAATATTTTTCTCTTTCATTCCAGCTTCCATTGCTCCTGTTTTTATATCTTGTGCTCGTGGCCCAACGACAAGTAATATGTCTATATTCTCATGAGCAATCTTCCCGATATTTCTATGCGCATCCACTGTATGCCGTCCGAGTTCTAACATATCTCCTAAAACAGCAATCTTTCTATTACCCTTTTTACCTGGAACTTTTCCTGAGTTTTCAATATTTACTTGCCCAAGTGTTTGTAATGCTGATTGTGCAGCAAAAGGAGAAGAATTGTAAGTATCATCTATAATAAATGAATCATTAATACCAGAGAGTAATCGCATGCGTCCAGGAGGCATATCATAATTTTTAAATGCATCAATCGCACTAATCATATTCCATTTAAGCCCAGCAAAGATAGCGAGCGAAGCGAGAGATGCGTAAATATGATTTCGTCCAAATACTCCTTCAATAAATACAGGTAGACTCACTCCCCCTTCATCAATTCGGAAGCTCACACCAGAAGGCTCACCTTTGTCATTGTAAAAAATTTTATCTTCCGATGCTCTCACATCAGCATTTTCATTAAAACCATAAGTTATCACCCGACTCTTACTTTTGCTTTTTAAATTAAATACAACGTCATCATCAGCATTTAGAACCAAGAGTCCATCTTTTTTTAACGTTGTTATTAATTTACTTTTTTCTTCAATTAAATGTTTTACGGAACTAAAAAATTCTATATGTACAGGAGTCTCACCGATAGCTGTGATGACAACGACATCAGTCTTAAGCCATAGAGCTGTCTTTTTCATATCACCAGGCTTACCGACACCCACTTCAAGTACAAGCCACTTTGGATATTTATGAGGATAAATTATTAACCATAGTCCTTTTAAAATATTTTTAAACCATACATACGGATCACTCCAGCCATTTGGAATTCCTAAAATTGTAAGCGGCAAACCTATTTCACTATTATAACTCTTCTCACTTTTGCGAACATAAGTCATAGTGGAGAGTGCAGAATAAATTGCATCTTTTGTAGAAGTCTTACCGACAGAGCCAGTGATGGCGATAACTTTCGGTTTGTATTTCCAAAGGACTAAAGTTGATTCTATTCTCAAAATATAAGAAATGATTTTTTTAAATGTGTCTTTCATGCTATCTATCTGGTGGTATTTGATAATAATTTATTAAAAATTTTGTAATATCTAAAAATGGGTCAGCCCAAGTTTGTGATGAATATTGCACTCCTTTTGGATTTATAGCATAAAGCAAAACTATAAATTCCGGATCATAAGCAGGAAAATAACCAAAGAAAGAGTGGTTATGCCTATCTTCATAATAACCTCCAGTCTCACGATTGGCAACTTGCGCAGTTCCTGTTTTTACGGCAATAGAATAATGCTCCATCTTTGCAAGCCCACCTTTTAAAGATTTATCCATAACTTCTACTAACATCCGAGTAATTTCTTCAGCACTCTCTTTCTTTATTTTTGTGGGCTTAGTTTCGTAAGAAATTTGCTTGGAAGTGCCATCACTATATTTTATTTTGTCTACTAAATGCGGAGTGACTAGACTTCCTCCATTACCAAGCGAGGCCAGTGCACGAATAACAGCAAAAGGAGTAAAGGCCAGACCTTGTCCGAAAGAAGCATTGGCATATTCCAATTCTCTAGGAACATATAAGTTTGAAACTAAGCCACCTGTTTCATTCGGTAAATCAATACCTGTTTTATCTTTTATGCCAAAAGATAATAAATATTCCCTTAATCTTTCTTTACCTAAACGCTGATAAACAAAAACCATCCCAGTATTGAGTGAATCATTCAATACTTTTTGCATACTTGTCCCCGGTCCTCTTCCCTTTTTGTCAAAGTTTGAAATTATTTTTTTCTCTACCACTACAGAGCCTGTGTCATTATATGTGGTATCAGCTGTGACGACTCCAGCATCAAGTGCGCCAGCCATAACCAAAGGCTTTATTATGGAACCGAATTCTAAAATATTTTCTACGAGTGGATTGGAATAAGTTAAGGGATTTTTTACTTTAGAAAAGTTATTCAAATCAAAATCTGGTTTTAAAGAAAGTGCATATACAGAACCATCTTTTGGATTCATTATTATGCCACCGATAGAATCGATATTATATCTTTCTTTTACTTTCTCTAATTCTTTTTCTAGAAAACTCTGCACGGTGGGCTCAATTGTCGTCACTATGTCTCCCTTTTTGACACTATCAGTAAATAAATTTTTCTTAATATTTGAAAAAACTTCGGCGAAGAAATTTAAATATGGTGTATTTTTATCTCTGACGAGAACTTCATCATATTGTCGCTCTAATCCATATCGCCCACCTAATTCGTCGCCCTTATAACCTACAAAACCCAAGGACTGAGCAGCCATACTACTTCCTGGGTAAAATCTCCATTTTTCTTTAAAAATTGATACTCCACTTATCTTGAGTGCAGAAATTGCATCTGCATTTTCTTTAAATAAACCTTTCAATATTTCTTCATAGGGGTCACTGACTTTATTCGCTTTTAAAATAAATTCTTCATAGTCCAGAGGAACAACTTTAGAAATTTTTTTATAAGCATCTTCTTTATCTTTCAATAAGTCTGTATTAATAGCTACTTTATAACCAGTAGTTTGAGTAGCTGCAGAGACTAGTTGACCATCTTTATGTTTAAAAAATATATTTCCTCTTTCAAAGATATCACTAGAAGGTGTGGCGTATTGTTTACTAGCTTCCTCTTTATAAAAACCTCTACTAACTATCTGTAACGAAAAAAGCCTTCCGATTAAGACCAGAGCAAAAAGTAAGAAAAATAAAGATAGAATTTTAGTCCTTGAAAAAAAACTAAATCTCATTTTTTGCTAATTTTATATTATTTTCAATATTAGAAATGTAGCCTAGAGATTTACGAGTAGCATATTCTGCTTTTACTTCTTTATATCCCAATGATTTTGATAGAGAAATGTCTACACCGCTAGATTTTGAAAGGTAAGTAAGTTCTAATTCACCAACTTCATTTAAAAGATTTCGAGCTTGTGTATCTAAGGCTTTGCGTTCTGCAATATTAAAAATAATACCAAAAATAACCAAAACATAACACGCAAAAATCACACCGAAGGATAAAAAAATTGTATGCAAAATGCTCTTTTGTAAACC
Source organism: Patescibacteria group bacterium (assembly GCA_030916575.1). Taxonomy (GTDB): domain Bacteria; phylum Patescibacteriota; class Minisyncoccia; order Phycocordibacterales; family UBA9973; genus UBA9973. The sequence goes on from JAUPWJ010000087.1 coordinate 3,442, forward strand.
ATGATTGTTTATGACATTTGCATTTGATGCGTAATTTTTAAATTTTAAACTTATTTGTTTCATTTTATATAATTTTTTCTATAATTCTTAACTTTGCACTTCGGGCTCTGGGATTTATTTTGAGCTCCTCCGCTCCTGCTATTATTGGTTTCTTATTTACAAAAATTGCTTCCTTATTATCCACCTTCACTTTGAAAAATCTTTTCACCATTCTATCTTCTAAACTATGGAAAGATATGACAGCTATTCTTCCTCCATTTTTCAAAACTTCAAACCCCTTCTGCATACCCATATCTAACGTATTTAACTCATCATTGACTGCTATCCGTAATGCTTGGAAAGTCTTCGTGGCCGGATGTATTCTCCCCTTTTTGGCTATGCTCGGTAAACTTTTCTCAATAATACTTACTAACTGAAATGTATTTTCGATTTTCACCTTTTGTCTCGCGTCTACAATACCTTTGGCAATTCTCCTAGAAAATCTCTCTTCTCCATAACCGTATATAATGTCAGCTAAATTCTCTTCACTCCATGTGTTTACAATATCTTGTGCAGTCAAATCCTCTGCCTTAGGATTCTCTTTCATGGTCATGAGCAATGGCTCTTGTTTCATAAAAGAAAATCCTCTACCCGAGTTTTCTAATTGATCAGAAGATAAACCTAAATCAAGTAAAACACCGTCAACTTTTTCAATCTTCTCTGTGTTTAAAACTTTTTCTAAATCTCTGAAATTTGAATTATGGAAAGAAATATCACAATCTAAACCTTTAAACTTTGATTGGGCTTTCTTCCAAGCATTTTTATCTTGATCGATAGCAAGTATTTTTACATTTGGATATTTTTTACAAATCTCACTTGAGTGTCCACCGCCGCCAAATGTGCCATCAATAAAAATTGATTTTGCTTTAAAATTCAAACCTTCTATAACTTCATTTAAAAGAACACTCTTGTGAACTGAACCCTCACCAATTTCCACCTTACTCATTGCCTTTACTACTTAACTTCTCTGCTAAATTCTCAGCTTGTTTCTCTGCATTTGCCTTATACTCTCCCCACATCTTGTCATTCCAAATTTCTAGTCTATCTTGGACTCCGATAATTGCTCCGGAATTTTTTAACTTCGCTCTGTCTTTCAAAAAGTCTGGAATCAAAATTCTACCGATAGAGTCCACTTCCACATCAACTGCACCTCCAAACATATTTCTGTTAAATGTTCGCTGATCAGCTTTTAGAAATGAAAGGTCTCCTTCACTACTTCCTAATCTTTTTGAAACTTTTGCCCACTCTTTCAAAGTAAAAACAAAAAGACAGTTATCAAGTCCGGGTGTGATAATAATTTTCTTGCCCATTTCCTTTCGAAATTTTGCTGGGAGTGAAATTCTATTCTTATCATCAATTGTATGTATGTATTCTCCGATTAGCATAAAATTTTATAAATTATTATTTCCCACTTTTTCCCACTTGATGTATAAAGTATACCACTCTGTATTTTAATAACCAAAACATAATTGTGGATAACTATTTGAAATAACAAACACTAAAAAACCCAGTAAAAACTGGGTTTTTTAGTGTTTGTTATTTATTTCTATTCTTCTTTTTTAGGTTTCATTAATGGGAAAAGTTGAGTTTCGCGTATTGGTTTATCTACAAAAAATGCAAAGAGTCTTTCACCAAAGCCAAAACCACAAGTCGGAGGCATACCGTGCTCTAACATTTCTACGAATTCCCATTCTGGCATCATGGCTTCTTTATCTCCCCTGTCTATAAGTTTTTGTTGTTCTTCGAATCTTGCTCTCTGGTCTACTGGATCATTTAATTCTGAGAAACCATTTCCTACTTCCGAGCCTGCAAGTAATGGCTGAAATCTTTCAGTCAAAAGTGGATTGTCTACGCGAGCTTTAGAAAGTGGTGACACAAGTTTTGGGTGTCCAATTAAAAATGCAGGACCAGCAATTTGCTTACGACAATATTTCCATAAAGAATCTGTGAGTCTCTCACGATTCGCACCTTCATAATTTACTCCCAATTCTTTTAATTTATCTTTCATCTCATCTTCACTAGCATTTAAAACATCAATACCTGTGACTCTCTTTACTTCATCCACATATTCAATTCTTTTCCATTCATCATTTAAATCATATGAGTGACCCTTAGTCGTAAACTTTGTAGTACCAAAAACTTCATTGGCGATTTTTTTATAAAGTTCTTCTACTATTTTCATGCCATCTTCATAGTCAGCATAAGCCCAATAAAATTCCATATTGGTAAATTCTTGTAAATGCTCAGGACTAGAGCCTTCATTTCTATATGCACGCCCGATTTCAAAAGTCTTTGGCATTCCTCCCGCCATCAATCTCTTTTGCCAAAGCTCACCGATAGAAATACGAAGATACACATCTATATCAAAATCATCGTGATGAGTTTTAAAAGGATTGGCTTCTGCTCCACCTGTAGTGACCTCAAGTGTCGGAGTCTCCACTTCTATAAATCCTTTATCTTTTAAGAATGTTCGAGTCACATCCCAAAATTTTGCTTTCTTTTTGAAAATTTCAAAAAGCTCAGGATTCATAAGTATGTCTAAATATCGCTTACGGTAGCGCTCATCATCGTCTACCAATCCATGCCATTTTTCTGGAAGTGGTAATAATGTTTTAGATAATACTCCCCAATCTTTTACTTCAATAGTTTTCTCTCCTCTTTTAGTTGTGAAAAATTTTCCTTTTACTTCTATAAAATCTCCGATATCTATAGCATCTATAAATAGATTAAACCTCTCTTCGTCTAAAACATCTTTTTTAAATAGACCTTGGAAATTTGCTGTGCCGTCATATAAGGTCACGAAGACGATAGCTCCTTGTCCGCGTATAGACATAATGCGTCCAGCGACCCATTTTTCTTCTCCACTTTTTTCTAAATCAGGAAAAATATCAATAACCTCATTTAAATAGAGTTCTCTTTTAGTCTTAGCAGGATAAGGGTTCATACCTTTTTCTTGTAAGATTTGAAGTTTTTTTATTCTAACATCTTTTATCTCATCAATTCCTGACATATGTAACTAAGATACATTTATAATTTTATAAATTACATTTCCTTTTGGTGTCACGAAAGAAATGGTGTCACCTTTCTTCTTGCCAAAAAGCGCCTCACCGAAAGGAGAACGATTTGATATTTTTCCTTGGGCCATATCTGCTTCTTCAGAGCCGACAATCATATAATTCCTCTCCTCTTTTTCTCCGTCTTTAACGACAACAACTTTTGAACCAACTTCAATGACTTCCCCGCCACCACCGGTAACAACTAAAGAAGATTTTAAAATTTGTTCAATTTTAGTAATTCTCGCCTCTAATTTTCCTTGATCTTCTCTAGCTTGATGATATTCTGCATTTTCTGATAAATCACCCAGCAACTTCGCCGAAGCTATGGCATCAATTATTTCTTTTCTCTTAGGACCTTTAAGGTCTTTAAGCTCGTCCTCTAACTCTTTTCTCTTTTCCTCTGTGATGTAGTCTTCTGCTTGTTTCATATATATGATAATACCCCTTATTGGTATAAAAGTAAATAAACCTTATAAAACTTGCGATTAATTTTAAATATGATAATCTATAACGACATGGCAAAAACAGTAATAGAAGTTAAAAAGAACCCAAATGAAAACAACGCAAGTCTTTTGCGCCGTTTTTCTCGTAAGATTCAAGAGTCTAATATAATTCAAAAAGTAAAAGGAAATCGTTATAACGAAAGAAAAGAATCAAAACTAAAAGTAAAAAAAGGAACTCTAAAGAGACTAGCGAGAAGAAAAGTAAACGACAAACTCCGAAAACTTGGTAAAATTAGATAACACTTAAAAGTGGAAGAAAATTTTTCTATCATAAATAAGACTAAAGAGCGTCTACCCAGACTGCCCTTTTTTGATATTAAAAATGATATTCTAAAAAAGAAATACGAACTCTCAATAGCCTTCGTTGATAAAAAGATATCTAGAAGTTTAAATAAAAAATATAGAGGCAAAGATAAAGCAACAAATGTTTTATCTTTTTCTTTGAATAAAAATTCTGGAGAACTTGTCTTATGCCCACAACTCATCAAAACTGAAACAAAAAAATTTGAGAGGAATTTCCCTAATTTGCTCCTATTTTTAGTTATCCACGGAATGCTTCATTTGAAAGGAATGGAACATGGTGAAAAAATGGAAAAACTCGAAGAAAAATACTTGTCCCGTACAAAATTTTTTATTAAGTGATATAATAATAAGTATTAAAAGTTAAAATTTTAGTACTGGGATGATACGCAACATAGCAGTGGGAATCGACATAGGATCCTCGACGACAAAAATCGTGGTAGGAGAATTTATCAAAGGAGAAAAAAATCCTAAAATTATTGGCGTCGGTGAAAGTGAAACTAAAGGCATGCGCCATGGTTATGTCATATCTTCAAATGAAACTCTCTCATCATTAAAAAGTGCTATAGATATAGCTGAAAAAAATTCTAAAATAAAAATCAAACGTGCCATCATAAGTATAAGTGGTGTGACACTACGCGGAGACATTACAAGTAGTAATGTAGTCATATCTAAAGCTGACGGTGAAGTCACTGTCCTTGATATAAATAAAGCAATTGATGAATGTGAGAATAATGTAGGCTTGGGGAATAAAAAAATTCTTCAGGTATTCCCTGTGGCCTTTAAATTAGACAGCAAAGAAGTATTGGGTAATCCAGAAGGCATGCATGGTAATAAACTAGAAGTAAAATCTCTAGTTATAACCTGTTTGAATAAACACTTTGAGGATTTACTAGAAGTCATTACAGACGCTGGTATTACACCAGTAGATATTATCGTAGCCCCAATTGCAGCAAGCTCTATAGCTCTTTCTAAGAAACAAAAGATAGTTGGTTCGCTACTAGTGAACATAGGAGCTGAGACTACTTCTATGGTGGTATATGAAAATGGAGAACCAATATCTCTCCATACTTTTTCTATCGGAAGTTCAGATGTTACGAATGATATAGCTCTGGGTTTTAAAATAAATTTAGAAGAAGCAGAAAATTTAAAATTAGGAAATGTAGATCCGAGCTATTCCAAGAAAAAATTGGACGAAATAATTGAGGCACGCTTTGGAGATATTTTTGAACTTATCGAAAACCATTTAAGGAAAATAAAAAGAAGCGAGCTCCTCCCTGCTGGAGTGATATTTATCGGCGGTGGTGCAAATACTTTACGTATAGAAGAAATGTCTAAGTCATTTTTAAAATTGCCATCCAAAGTAGGAACAACTGATATTTTTGGAAACATAAAAACCAAACTTCGTGACCCATCTTGGTTTACAGTCTTAGGACTTTTATACCACAATAAAGAAAGTGAGATTTACTCTGATAGTTCATTTTCAAATGTTTTTAAAGACATAAAAAATGCTATCAAACAAGGAATAAAACAGCTCAAACCTTAAAATTTCATACTTTGCTTTTCTTTCTATATCTGCTATTATAACTCCATATTATTATTATTTTTAATGTCCCAAACAAACGGGAAATGCCCAAAAAGGCTTAAAATATATGCCTAAAGTAAATCCAGAGATAGAAAGTTTTGCACGAATTGTGGTTGTAGGTATCGGAGGTTCCGGAAAAAACGCCATCAATCACATGATAAATTCCAAAGTTAAAGGAGTGTCTTTTATATCTATGAATACGGACACTCAAGACTTGCATAATTCACTTGCTGAGAAGAAAATTCACATCGGAAAAAATCTTACTAAAGGATTAGGCGCTGGTATGAACCCAGAAGTCGGACGCAAAGCTGCTGAAGAAACGAAATCAGAAATTCAAGACGTCATCAAGGGTGCAGACATGATATTCATCGCTTGTGGTATGGGAGGAGGCACAGGTACAGGAGCTGCTCCAATAGTTGCTCGTGTAGCTAAAGAGCAAGGCATACTTACTGTCGCTGTCACAACAAAACCATTTTTCTTTGAAGGAAATCACCGCATGAAAATTGCAGAAAAAGGAATTGAAGAATTAGCAAAAGAAGTGGATGCTATCATCATCATTCCAAATGATAAATTAATTCAACTAGCAGACAAAAATACAAACTTCAAAGATGCTTTCGCTTCTTGCGACGATGTTCTTCGCCAAGCAGTGGAAGGAATCTCAGACCTTATCACTACTCCTGGAGTTATCAATGTAGACTTTGCAGACATTCGGGCTATTATGTCTGACGCTGGTTCAGCGCTTATGGGTATTGGTATTGCTACAGGTGAAAAGAGAGCAGAGACAGCAGCGCTGCAAGCTATCAATTCCCCACTTCTCGAAGTATCTGTAAATGGGGCAAAGGGAGTTTTGTTTGCTGTTTCAGGTGGCGATGATATAACTATTCATGAAATCCAAGAAGCTGCAAAAATAATTACAGAATCTATAGACAAAGATGCGAAGGTTATCTTCGGAACAATTAGAGATGAAAAATTAAAAAAGGGAGAATTGAAAGTCACAGTTATTGCTACATCTTTTGCTTCTGACATGCCGAGAAAAAGTCTTTTTTCTGGCACAGCTAACCCAGTACTTAAAGAAGAAAATGCACCGACAGCTAAAAAGGAAATTCAAAATACAATTCAAACAAATCAAAATACTTCCTCCAGTGTAAACAACAATGAATTCATAAAGAAAACTGAAAGAAAGCCCGAACCTATTGAAGAAATAATTATTGATGACGAAGGTGATGACTGGAGTGCTGTTCCAGCATTTTTGCGCCGAAACAAAAAATAAGTTAAAATATACAAATGACTTATGATTTAATCATTTTAGGTGGTGGACCTGCAGGTGTTTCTGCTGCTGTTTATGCTGCCCGCAAAAAACTACATACTCTTTTCATCACCTCCGAATGGGGTGGTCAAAGTGTCGTGTCCGAACAAATTTTCAACTGGATTGGAACTCCTAGTATTTCTGGCGCGGAGCTTGCCGATAATCTAAAGAAGCATGTCATGGCAAATGTGGGTGAATCTTTAGAAGTAAAAGAAGGAGAAAAAGCAATTGATATAAACAAAAAAGGAGATAAATTTTTAGTAAAAATTGAAAGTGGAGTAGAGTTTGAAACAAAAACAGTATTGATTGCCACAGGAAGTGGAAGAAGAAAGATGACTGCTAAGGGTGCTGACACACTTGAACACAAAGGACTTACCTACTGTGCTTCTTGTGATGGACCAATGTTCTCTGGCATGGATGTAGCTGTTATCGGAGGAGGAAATGCTGGTTTTGAAAGTGCTGCTCAGCTTCTCGCTTA
>JAUPWJ010000088.1 GCA_030916575.1 Patescibacteria group bacterium
ACTGAAATAATTTATTCCAGCCTAAGAAATGTTTATGTTCCCATATTCGCAATAAAAATTTACTTTTATTGATACCCTTAAAATGCTCTCTATTTTTAGGGTAAAGGTGATGTCTGTTTGTGAAAACAGGATTCAACCCAATAACAGGAACTTTTCTTTTATCAAAGATATGAAGTTCATCCATAAATAGAAATGGATGCATAAATTTTTTTTTGTTCATGGCCTAGATATTTTGATGAAGAGATTTTTAACTCAAGTTGTATCCTTATTAAAAAATCAAGGAACTTAAGATAATGTCTCTTGTATTATATACCTCTTATTTAGGGGTATCAAATTAAGAAATCAATACAGATGTATCTCTTTTCGCCTTATTTTATGGTCTCCTATCTGTTCGGCAACTAATGACCAAAATCTAAGAGAGTGATTCATTTCTTTCAAATGACACAATTCATGCACTATTATGTAGTCTGCTAAATACTCTGGTAAAAAAATTATTTTATAATTAAAACTCAAATTTCCTTTCCCAGAGCAACTTCCCCATCGTGTCTTCTGATTTTTTATTTTTATACTATTTATTTTGTAATTATAAAATTTACTAAAATATGAAATTCGCTCCAATACAAATTCATATGCTTTTTCTTTATTTTCTTTAAAATCTTTCGCTGAATAATGTGCCAAGAGTTTCTGAGGTTTGCTCTTCATCACTTGTATTTTTTCTATTATCCAATCCGCCTTTTTCTCCACCAACCTTTCTACTTCACTTTCTCTGACATACCTAGACTTTGTCACGATAACAGCCCCGTCAGCATGTACTGCTATTCGTATTCCTCTTATACCTTTTCTATTTTTTAGAGTATATAAAAAAGCGATATTGTTTTTAGTAAAACTTTTCTGCATTACAATAAAACATCCGACATGCTTCCTCCGTTTATCACATGGGTAAAACCAGCTTTTTCTAGTAAACTCTTAGCCATCATAGATCTATTGCCGGATTCACAATACAAAGTCATCTCAGTGTCTTTCGGAAATTCAGGAAAAACACCCTGCATTATATCCATAATGTCATGGTGAATTGCTCCCTTTATGTGTCCACCTTCATATTCTTCTTTTGTTCTTACGTCGATATATATCATAAATTTTAATCATTGATTAATTGAAGCTTGGCACTTCTTTTTAATTTTTTTATTCTGGCTTCTTCTTTGGAAGCCCGAGACCTATTTGCGAAACTTTTAGAATATACCATATGGACTGGCCTTCTGATGGAAGTGTATTTCGCGCCGAGCTTCGCACCCACTCCAATACCATTGTGTTCACTGACTCTTCTTTTTAAATCTTTAGTGATTCCTGTATATAGTGTCTCATCTGCACATTTTAAAATATATACATAATACATTTTAATTTTCTACAGCCTTTCTATTATTCTCTTCAATTAAGTTTTTTGCATCTCTAGCTTTATCTATAGCATTAAAACCTCCCTCAATCATATTTACATCAGAGTTTTTTACTTCGTTTCCATCCTCATCAATACTAGTAGACCCTTGAAACAAATCCGTCCGCACAACAATGAGCGCGATTATAGCCACACTTATAAGTAGTGCTATGAGTCCTATAAATCCTCCATTCATCTTTTGCATATAATATATTTTACAGGATACAAAGTTTTTTATCTATAAGAAATAAAAAGGAGAGAAGAGACAAGCGTCTCTTCTCTCCAATAATCGCATTAAACCCCAACTCATAATTTCAAGCGGGCACCCTTTCCAGATCAGTCAAGAAGAACTCATCGATTTTATAATGTCCATTCTCGCCTTTGAACATATCATAGAAGTCCTTCTTAGTGGTATGCTTCATATGACAGACATGGAATACACCTTCAGAATCGTCCTTTTCTTTGAATTCTTTATTCTCAGAAAGGAGAATGTCTCTTAAAACAGAGATCAATTCTTCAGTATTTTCAGGAGTATCTCCGGATTCAATGACATCAAGGACTTGTTCATCTTGGTCATCTTTGTAAGGAAACAGTACTAAAAAAAATCCTTGTTTACGATACGGCTCAAATACATCAGTAATTGGATTCTCATTTGGTTTTATGTCTCTATTGAAGACTAAAACCTTTAATGTTTTACTCATGATTTTTAATTGATTAGTTATCACAACAGACAAGCTTATAAAGCTGTATCTCCTACGAGAGCCAATAAATCCTTATCAAATAGCTATAAAAACCTTTTTCAAATAAATACTACTCTTTTACCCATAAAAAGCAAAAAGCTTATATCCTCTTTACAATTCTTAAAAATGTGCTATAAATATAAATAATAAAAACCTTGACATATGAGCTCTAAACCATTTTTCATCAAAATCACCGGTAAAAAAGGTGGTCGTGTGTATTTCTTTTCTTTTCTTTTTCACAAGAGAAATAAGAAAGAAGATTTTGTCTTACGATATTCTGAAGATGAATTCCCAAGGGATGAATCTTTCGAAATAGAGTTAGACGACACACCAGCGGGGTTGCTGGATAAAAACTACAATATCGTTCACATTGCAAGCAATGAGGAACGGACTCCAGGGAAAAAATTCATTTGTCACTTCCCTGGCAAAGATTACGACGAGGCACTGGATATTGCCCAGTATTGGGTGAAATTCATCATCTCTTACATGGAAGGAGAAAACATGAATGCAGACAAACATGTAGTCATGGCATTCCCTTTGGATGAAATTCTGAAAATATCATTCAGAAAATCAAAAAGTTTAATAACCTGAAAACATCGATAATGGTAAATGAAAGACAGAAAGGAGATCCCTTTCCAACCACTGAAACAAAAAATATTCTGAAAGATATCAGGATTGTTATCCCAGATATACATCCGACTATTAGAGATTTCTGTAAGTACCTCGGTGCGCATTTGCCATCGCATATTACAGCTTTATATTTCGTCAATTTCACAATGGGAGATATGTAGATCCTTGAAATCGGTTTTGACCGTACTGGTTCCCCTTTTTATAATGCTCTAACCGAACATGAAAGAGTGGTATATGTAGCACTTCGGATAGAATTGCATAAAATTATTTTGGCAATCTTCCCAAAGAAATTTGGTGCTGAGGTAGAAGAAGCTCTCAAAGATTATCATGAGTAAAAGATATTAGCCCGGCAACAACAGTTGCCGGGCTGTTTTTATTTATAAAAAAATAACCATGAACACTTAAAATTAAGTTGTTCATGGTTAATATTATATTTGATGAATTCTTAGAACTCATCTTCATTCTCTGTTTTGGTAAGACATGCTTCACATACATGCTTATCGTGTTGCAACTCTTCGCGAACTGCTTTCATAACGGCTAACAATAACACCCGCTCATCATGATTCTTGAATTGGATTTCAAAATATCCGTTATGCTCCCAGATTTTAAGAATTTTTACTTTTTTTCTGGCAACAAAATTAGGATGGTATTTGTCACAAATATCACAATGGCCGTGGTTAATTGTGCTATCTGCTTCTTGAATTTCCTGTATATACTCAATCTTTAAAAGATTGGTGATACCGGTCATATTTGGTATCCCAAGCTCCCGGAGATTAATATTCCGAAACAGGTGCCCTGCAACAGGGTGCTCAATGTGAATATGTGCATTAGAACGCACTGGATTGACTCCTAAGTTATTTTTCATAATAGTTTTTTTATACTGTGATCAAAAATTCCATAAAGAACCTATGAACACAATACAAAAAAAATTCAAAGAACTAAAAATATCCTTATACCATAGCATATTTTAGTAGTATTGTCAATAAAATTTTAAAACCACACTTCTATGGAAACATTTATATCTATGCCGTCATAGAGATTTTCTTCATAACGAATTTCTTTCTTAAGCGGGAGAAGATATGTGCCAGAATATCTATCTGGGAAAATAGAAGTCTGCCACTCTGTCTTCTTTATCTTCGCATTAGCATACACTGCACCCCACCCTCGGCGGAGTTTTCCTTTTTGCATTTCTTTAATTTTCAAAGCAATGTTCTCTGGCACTCGGGCGAAACGCCAAGCTCCACTATTATCCCCTTTTTTATAACCATTCGGAGCCCAGACAGTGACCTTGCTTTTGAATTTGAATTTCTTAGAATTTTTCCCTATTTTCTTTAATTTTTTTTTCTTCTCT
>JAUPWJ010000089.1 GCA_030916575.1 Patescibacteria group bacterium
ATAAACAAAAACAATAATTTTATGATGAGAATCCTAGGAATCACAGTACCAAATGAAAAGAGATTAGAAATCGGCCTTACCGTTTTTTATGGTATTGGCATATCTTCTGCTAGAAAGATTTTAGACCAAGTCGGCATAGATCATGGCTTTAAAGCGAAGGATTTGACAGAAGATCAAGAAAATAAAATCCGTGCAATCATCGAAGCTCGAACTATTGAAGGAAATTTGAAAAGAGAAGTTTCTTCAAACATAAAAAGACTTAAAGATATAAAAAGTTTCCGTGGTATCCGTCACATGAAAAGACTTCCAGTTCGTGGTCAACGTACAAAGACAAATTCTAGAACTGTAAGAGGTAATGTAAGACGAACAATGGCATCAGGAAAGAGAAAAGAAAGTAAGACATAAAAATTAAAATGACAAAGATACAAGATAAAACTGAAGAAAAAATAGAGGAAGCAGTTGTAGAAACAAAAGTTGCTCCTTCTAAGACAGCTAAAAAGAAAATTACTTCTGGAATTTTAAATGTTGAGGCAACTTTTAATAACACTAAAGTTGTTTTTGCAGATAAAATCGGTAATGCACTTTTCTGGTCTTCTTCAGGTAGTCAAGGTTTCAGAGGGGCAAAAAAGGGAACTCCTTTCGCAGCTTCAAAGGTTGGAGATATTATCGGTAGTAAAGCAGCAGCATTAGGAGTAAAGGATGCAGATGTAGTTGTAAGAGGAGTGGGTTCTGGACGTGAACCAGCAATTCGTGCATTTATGGCTCATGGCATAGAAATCACTTCTGTTAAAGACGCTACTCCAGTTCCACATAATGGTCCAAAAGCTAAGAAGCCACGAAGAGTATAAAGTTTAATTTTAAAAAATATGATTACAAAACCAAAATTCAAAATATGTAAAAGATTAGGGCCTGGAGTTTATGACAAATGTCAGACTTCAAAATTTGTTGTAGCTGGACCAAAGTTTGGTGCAGGTGCAAAGCGCCCTAAAGCTTTGACTGAATACGGTACTCAACTTATTGAAAAACAAAAAATTCGTTTTTCTTATGGTATTTCAGAAAAACAACTTTCAAACTATGTTAAGAAAGCTTCTACAATAAAAGGAGCAGGAACAGCAGATAAATTTTACGAAGAATTAGAATCAAGATTAGATAACATAGTCTACCGCATGGGACTTGCGCCATCACGAAGAGGAGCAAGACAAATGGTTTCTCACGGACACTTCGTTGTAAATGGTCATAAAGTTACTATTCCTTCATACGCTGTACATAAAGGAGACGTTATATTAGTTCGAGAAGGAAGTAAGGTTAAGAAAATTTTCGCAGGACTTACTGAAAAGCTGAAAGATTATACTTCTCCTTCATGGGTTAAGTTTGATATCGCAAAGATGGAAGGAACCATGCTAGACAAGCCTAAGAATGTTGAAACTTTCCTTGACTTGAACGCTGTCCTTGAGTTCTATAGTCGTTAATTAATTTTTGATTTTTTATTATTAATATTTAAAAGTAATTTTTATAAAAATATGCCTGAATATAAAATAATTATGCCTTCTAAGCCTCGTGTAGTGTTGGAAGAAGGAAATAAGGGAGTATTTGAAATCGATGGTCTTTACCCTGGGTACGGCCATACATTAGGTAACTCACTAAGAAGAATTATTCTTTCTTCTCTTCCGGGCGCGAGCGTAACTTCTATAAAGATTGAAGGTGTTTCTCATGAATTCCAAACAATGGAAGGAATCAAGGAGGACGTTATTGTTATGATTTTGAATTTGAAAAAAGTTCAATTCAAAATGGCATCTGACGAGCCACAAACTGTGACTCTATCTGTAAAGGGACCGAAAGAAGTTCTAGCATCTGATATAAAGACTACCGGTCAAGTTGAAGTATTGAATGGCGATTTACATATTGCTTCCGTTACAGGAAAAATTAATTTAAATATTGAATTGAAAATTGAAAAGGGTCTTGGATTTATTCCAAAAGAAGTAATTCAAAAAGATAAAGTAGATATCGGTACTATTGCAGTTGATGCTATCTTTACTCCTGTTCGCCGAGTTTCTTATGAAGTTGAAAATATGCGTGTTGGAGACAAGACAAATCACAATCGTCTACGTATTGCTATTGAGACAGACGGAACACTAACTCCTCGTGAAGCTTTAGCACAATCTATCATAATCATGATTAATCAACTTAAAGCTATTGTTGATTTTAAGGAAGTTGAAGAAGAAGTTAAAGTTGAAAAGAAAGCTAAGAAAGAAGAAAAAGCTGACAGTAAGGAAGATGAAAAAGAAGAAAAGGGAGATGATTTTACAGATGTATTAAAGACACGCACAGATAGCTTAGATCTTTCCACTCGAACATTGAATGCTCTTACTACAGCAAATATCCGTACACTTGGCGGTCTTGCTCGTAAGAAGAGAGAAGATTTGTTAGAAGTAGAGGGTATTGGTGAGAAGGGTATTACAGAAATTAAAAAAGTATTAGGAAAATTCGGTTTGAATTTGAAAGAATAATAAGTATTTATGAGACACCATAACACAAAAAGAAAATTCGGAAGAGATAAGAATCAGAGAAAAGCTTTGCTTTCTTCTTTGGCACTTAGTTTGATAATTCGTGGCAAGATAAAGACTACAGAAATAAAAGCGAAAGAACTTCGTCCTTTTATTGAAAAGATTGTCACTCAAGCTAAGAAGGATACTGTGGCAGGACGCCGATTGATTATTGCAAAATTATCAAACCGAAAACCAGAAGTGAAGAGACTTTTTGAAGTTGTAGCGCCAAAGTATGTAGACCAAAATGGTGGGTATACTAGAATCTTAAAATTAGGAGCTAGAAAGTCAGATGGTGCTAAGATGGCAGTTATTGAATTTGTATAATAATAAAAAAATGAAAAAAATAATTAACACAACTAAAGAATATACAATAGATGCAACTGGTAAGACTCTAGGAAGAGTTTCTGGTGAAATAGCACACATCTTGATGGGTAAGAACAAAGTTTCATTTGAACGAAATGTTTATTCAGGTTCTCCTGTGACAGTTACAAATGCTTCTAAAATTCGTATAACAACAAATAAATTAGAAAATATTTCTCACAATAGATACTCAGGATACCCAGGGGGTTTGAGAGTTACAAAAGCAAAGGAAACAGTTGAAAAGAAAGGTTTTAAAGAGTTGATAAGACTTTCTGTGCACCACATGCTTCCTAGTAATAAATTAC
>JAUPWJ010000090.1 GCA_030916575.1 Patescibacteria group bacterium
GCCTCTTTAAGACCAAGACCTAATACTTCTTTAACTACTTTCATCACAGCGATTTTTTGCTCACCAGCTGATGCTAGGACAACAGTGAAAGCGTCTTTCTCTTCCACAGCCTCTGCTGCACCTGCTCCTGCACCACCTCCTACAGCTACAGCTGCAGCTGAAACTCCGAACTTTTCTTCAATAGCCTTTACAAGTTCGTTTAGTTCTAGAGCTGTTGCACCATCTAAACTCTCTATAAATGAATCAAATTTTGACATATATTTATTTTAATTAATTTTTAATAATTACTTCGTCTTCGCTACTTCATTTACTGCAATAGCTAAACGTTGCATTGGACTCTTAAGTAAGTAAGCAATTTTTGAAAGCAATACTTCCTTACTTGGAATAGTTGCTATCTCAGTCATGTACACTCCATCTACAAATTTTCCATTAAATATTCCTCCTAAGATATTTATCATACCTTTGTGAGTCTTTTGGAAATTATAAATTTCGCGTGGACTTGCTGTCTCATCTGATGAGTAAGCAATAGCTACTTCACCTCCTAATTCTGGAAGCTCACCTTCTGCTACTTTATCCAATGCTCTTTTTAATAAAGTTTTTCTTGAAACTTTATAACCTACTCCTTGGTCTCGAAGCTCTCTTCGAAGTACTGTCTCATCGGAAACTTTCATACCATGAAAATTTACAAACACTACAGATTTTGAATCCTTAAAAGTTTGCTTCAAGTCCTTTATCATCTCTTCTTTTTTTGATTTTTTTAACATATAGTTTGAATGTTCTCTCCCGACTAAAGTCGGGATACAAGAAATATGACACCTCGCGCTTATTAATTCCTAATCTCCGACTAAAGTCGGAGTACAAGGAAATATAGTCGCTATGCTCCTTATTTCCTAATAAAAAAAACGGCCTATTGGCCGCAAATCCCTCACTAGTAAAACTAGTATATCGACCCACTCTACAGGACTTAATGTTTGCCTGTCGTCTTTGCGGTATCAATACTATATCACAAAAATTCTATTCTGCAACCTCTTCTAAGTATTCATAAGCCTTTATAGCACTAGCAGAGTTGTCGGACTTCACACCCTCTTTGCCTAAATAGCTCACCAAGAACAGGCCTAAAAGGCCAAGCAAGATAATAACTATAAATATAACTAATGTCTTCAAAAAGTGTCTTGTTATCACAATTATAGTATAGCAAGAAATTAACTTTATACAATACAACCTTTAATACTTCTTAATGAGTAAAATTATAAAAATAAGGCATAGAAAAATGAGTGCCCCATACAAAACAATATCCCAAGCCTTCTTGTGTCCAAAGTGCTCCACCATCTTATCAAAACCTTCTCTGATGAAAAGAGCCGGCCATGTGAAAACTATGAAAATAACTGTTTGTATGGGATTCATTTTTTAATTTCTATATTTTTTATTTTACCTTAACGACAGCAGAATCTTTACCATTACAAGAAATTCCGAATTCTCCAACGGTATCAAATCTAGAACTCAACATAAAGTGAAGAGGAGTAAGGTCTTCTGTTCTATTTGGAATCTTAAATTCTAATGTCTTTTCTGTAGAATTATTAGCAACTAAAATTCTAGTGCCTAGTGGAACTTCGAGAACTTTTGGAATAGCTCCACAACTTGCATCAAATAAAATACCTTTATCTTTGTATTCTAATAACGCTCCGTCATAGCTTGTCGGTACGCCATTTGTGGATCCTGCAGTAGTCAAAAGTTTATCGTCTCGAATACTATCGTCGCCTGCGACTACTCCACAAGGCTCACCTGTTTCTTTATTGAAATCCTCTCCTTCTTTGCAAGGTTCCATATCTTCAGGAAAACAAGGCTCTCCTGTTGTCTGACTAAAGATATCTCCCGGAAGACAACCTTCTACTTTAGATACTGGGCTTTCTGCTTTTTTACTTGTAAAGAAAATAATTCCAAGCACTACGACTATTAAAACAATAGCGCCTATAATTCTATTCTTTTTTTCTTCTTTACTCACACTGACATTCTTAATAATTTCTGACTTCCCCGGCCCCGCTTGATTTGCTTGATTTTGATTATTGTTCATCCTATCGTAAATTTTAAAACTGTTAAATTGGTCGACTTATATACCCTTATTCTACACAAATTCTAATAATTATCAAAACAAGATTATTTTAACCAATTTTACCAATAAACCCATTTCAATACCTTTCTCTTGCTCCACACCCACAGCCAATTCGTCCAATTTAACATGCTCACTTATTTTTATTCCAGAAATCTGACAAAATATATCCAACCACAAGACAGCCAATCTCTTGTTTCCATCTGTAACGGGATGGTCTTTTATAATAAAACAAAAATAAGCACTAGCTTTGTCTTCATTTGTAGGAAATCTTACAAAACTAAAATATTCTGCATTTACTGTTTTGACTATTGAATCGAGTTTAAAAACCTGTTCATCGTGAATAGGAAAAGAGACTTCGTTTTTAGACTGGAGAGTCTTATAGGCTTCTACTAAGACTTCGGACGTTGGATGGAGTAATTTCTTTTTCTCCTCTGTCATATTTTCTAAGAGATTCTATTTCCTTGGACCTCCGACTATAGGCGGAATCGATAAATAAACCCATATCTGCTTTTTGAGAAATGGTATTCTTGTCCATATTTTTATCTTTTTTAGTCCAGCCAAATATTTTCACACCATAATTATAACAAATTTTAGGCTAAAAAACAACTGTCGCTGTCGGAAAATAAAAAAGGTAAACAAAAAACCACCCGATTAAGGGTGGTTTTTTGAATACTTTTTAAGGTGTATTAGCCAGAGTAAATCAAGATTTAGAAATCTACGATTGCAACTATACTATAAAGTATTAGTTAGCATTCATGTAAAGATCTCCTGTCTTGAAGTCAGCAAGGTTAAAGGTATATGAAGTAGTACCTGTAACATCAGTAAGAGCATATACTATGTCTCCTATTGCGATAGATGCGAATCCATCAACACTTACAGTTAGCACAGCTGTAACCTTAAATCTTTCTGTATCGCCTTCTGCAATCTTGAATCTAGCGTCAGCATTTGCTGTACCAGTCAATGTAGCACCTGAAGGTGAAGTTATGGTAGCTGATGTCAAAGCATGAGTACCAGTTTCAGTAAGATTAAGATCTAGAAGTGCACCTGCACCAGTTAATGTTGGAGATGTACCGTCTAAGTAAATATCACTACCGAATGCAGTAACATCAAAGATGATTTCAAATGTTCCTTGATCATCATCACCAGCACCAGATCCAACTATATCTCCAGTGTGAGAAATAACAGCTGTTGGAGTACCGTAAAGTGAAGCATTTATACCTGCAGTGTAGAAAGCAATAGTTTCAGCAGTAGCAGTACCTGTAAGGTCTCCTGCAACAACTGAATCACCATTAGCATCTTCTGCATCTATAGCGTCTACATCTGTAGCAGTCATAGATACTGTTAATGTATCACCATTAACCAATGTAGCACTAGTATCGTTGATATCAGCCTTAACTACGAAATGAGCAGAATCTCCGTCATTCATGTCAAAGTCAACATCATCGAAGTGTGCCCAACAAGTTGTATCGTTGTTATCACAAAGATCAGCATTCTCAGTAACAGAAGTCTCAAATAGATCTGCAGAACTTACAGTATCAATCATTTCTCCATCCATCCATAGAGAGAAGGAACTTGCAATATCAGTAACCTGTCCAGTACCAGTAGAAACTACTTTAACTGGAATATCCTGAATATTTTGAATATCACCTGTTGCCTTTAAGTCAAAAGCAAGAAGAGGAACATCATTAGTATCAGTAGTTGCATCAATTTCTACAACGTGACCATCGTTTACAGCGTCACCTGAAGAACCAGTTGTATCAGAAACTTTAAGTTCTGTACCAGTAGCTGTTGCTAAAGATTCAAAACTAAAGGCTGTTGTACCACCGATATCACCAGTAGCTGTTTCTGTAGAAACAACACCAGTAGCATCTTCGTAGCGAACACTTTCAAGAGTCATAGTCCAAGTGTTGGCTCCTAAGTCAGAAGAGTCGATGTTGTTTAAAGCATCAACTGTTACAAAGAAATCTGAATCTTTGTCAGCCTTTATAGGTGTAACACCTGAAAGGTTTATTGTTTTACTGTAAACATTACTATTTTCTGAGAAGTCTGCAACATCAGCAGAACCAACCTCTGTTGAACCTTGCCATACAGTTACTTTATCAGCGTAGTCATCAAATTGATCTGACCCTGCACCTGCAGTAAGATCAAAAGAAAGTCTGATTGTACTGATAGCTAAGTCAGAACCATTATCAGCTGTGAAAGTCCATCCAGCGATTTTTGTATCAGAGTCACCCTCTGCTACTTCCTCACCAGAAAGACTTGAAATTGATTGAACATCATCAAGAGATCCAGCTCCACCAGCTAAAGGACCGTTTGGAGTTGTAGTTGTTCCACCAGAACATAGCATTCCAGTAGTTGAACTGTACATAGCACCAGCTGTACATCCAGCTGGAAGTGTTGTACTTCCTGTTGAACATGACATACCAGTTGTTGTACTAAATCCAGTTGTTGAAGTACATCCTGCTGGGTAAGCAACTGTACCACCTGTCATAGCTGCTAGAGCTGCGCCAGTTTGTGCACCAACTACACCGTCAACAGTAAGTCCTTTTGCAGCTTGGAAAGCCATAACTGCAGCCTTAGTCTTTGCACCGAAGTACATAGATTCCATTCCTGGAGATCCAGCACCTGTAGTAGAGACTAAGAATCCACCAGAGTTAAGAGTTTGTTGTAAACTCATAACTTGTGAACTTGATTGTCCCATCTTAAGAAGACCAGTGTGCATATAAGCAGCAGATGCTGAACCAGCAAAAGCTAAACCTACAACAACCAATACTCCAAGAAGGAATTTTGATTTTAATAAATTACTCATAAAATTATTTTCTAATACTCATTTTTCTATTTCCAATATTTTCTTTTTTTAAAAAATAAAGAAAGATAGAACTGAGTTTTTTGTACCATTAATTAGTTTCGACAAAACCAAGGGTACAATATTTCCTATCATTATCCTCTACTCACAGATTAATTAATTTATAATAATAATAAAAAAGTTGTGAGCGAATAAATAATGAACAGATTTAAACTAACATCGAAAACCGAAACAAAACAATTTTGCGAAATAAATTTCACAAAACTTTTCTTATTTAGTTTTCAATGACCTTTCCGACTTTTTGCTTAAAATCTTTTCGACGAAAATTAAGCAGAAGTCTCTCACACGATATAATGATGTAGATAAAAAATCTGCAACAAAATAACGTATAAATTATTATAATATATAAAGAAGAAATTCTTCAATATATATTGTGTGGATAACCCTATATAAAATACAGGACGCACCACAAGTTAATAATTGCACATTCTAGAGTTAAATGCAACTTATACGTGTAAAGGTTACAGGCGAAATAATGGCTATTTATTAGGTGCTAGAGGTTAGAGTGAGACCTAATTTTTTATGAAGTATCGACTCCAACGCTTGGAACCAGTTTTATAAAGGACACCATCTTCCACCATAGACACAAGCTCTCTTTGTAGTGTCTTTTCACTCATGGATTTTAGATGCCCTTCCGCCTTAGAATTGATGTCCGTTATCGTTGCACCTTGGGCTTGTCCGTTTGAGAGAACGAAGCTTTTTGTGATGTTAAGGATTTCGTTTCTGCGTTCTTTTTTTACCAATTCAAACTCTTCTTTGTGAATGTTTTGTGGAACATTTTTTGTATTATTAGCATGTGCTATTTTATCGGACAATGCTCGGAGTAATGTGCTCCCCTTTTGGACACCGATACGGGTAGGAATTTTTGAAGAAGCATGTCCTTGAGAAATATTTCTATCGTGCGGGAACATCGGTGTCCTTGTGAACAACGGATTACGGACTTCTGTTTTTTCTTCTATCACACTTTCATCTACTTCATTAAAAAAATCATGCAAAGATTGCCCTCCTGTCATAAAAGAATTTGGTACAACAATTGACTCTTGTAGTGAGCTTTTCAAAGCCAGAAATTCCTTTTTTAGGATGTTTACATTCATCTCACTTATCATTCCTAAAGTAAAAGAAAGATCTAAGAAAGAAAGTATTGCGTTTATATTACTTATGACCTTTAAGCCCATGTCCTTGATATTAGAGCTACTCATTAAATGAATGTCTGATAAGACATCAGCTCCCGAGACTCGCATTTTATGACGGAGTGGTTCAGTATTGTCCAATATGTCCGTGACCATGTATAGAGCAGTGATAAGCTTATTTGTCTTTGTATATGAAATAGAAATAGCTGTGTCCTTGAGAGATAAAGTGACGTCTTTTATATTCTTTGAGCCGTTTACACCGTCATGCATGTGTCCATTATTATATAGGACAAGATAAAAGTCAATAATAAACTAGCATTGGAAATATGAAGTTATTGTTTTAGACGGGCTTGCGGAGGACG
>JAUPWJ010000091.1 GCA_030916575.1 Patescibacteria group bacterium
ACCTTTACCCTGTAAACTATGAAGCAATTTATTTATTTGTTCATTTGGTATTATACCGTCTTTTAGAGTTACTTTATGTCCCAGACTTTTCAAAAAGTGAGCCAAGTCTTCCATCTTTTCTTTACTTGGCAAATCGTGCACACGATATAAAAAGACACTATCATCAGCGGGACTTTTTACTTTTTTATGTAAGTCACCAGAGAGGAGCTCTGCTACTTTTTTATTTGCCAGTAGCATAAATTCTTCAATTAACTTGTTTGAATCTCCACGAATTTTCTTTATAACTTTTATTGGGCGACCATCTTTATCTAAGACAAATTTTACTTCTTCCTGTTCTAATGATATTGCTCCATCTCTAAATCTGCCCTCAGTTAATTTTTTAGCGATACTATTTAGTATAGATAATTCTTTATGTAATACGCCTGAGTTATTTTTTATAGATAGCTCAGCTTCTTCATAAGTAAACCTTTTTTGTGAGTGAATAACTGTTCGTCCATACCATTCTTTTAATACATTTCCATTCTTATCTACTTCAAAAACTGCACTCATGGTAAGACGGTCTTTGTTGGGAACCAGGGAGCACAAATCATTTGATAAAACTTCTGGAAGCATGGGTATGGTGCGGTCCACAAGGTAAACAGATGTTGCACGTTCGCGAGCCTCCTCGTCCATAGCGCCACCTTTTTTAACATAATACGAAACATCCGCAATGTGTATACCTATTTCATAATTATTAGCATTTATTTCTTTGAAAGAAATTGCATCATCAAAATCTTTTGCGTCGGCAGGGTCTATGGTGAAAGTTAAAACTTTACGAAAGTCTCGTCTGTCTTTTAAATCTTTTTCTATTATCCCAGTTTGTTTAATTTTTTTTGCTTCTATTTCTATATCTTTTGGTAAGTCAGAATCAAAACCTTTCTCAATGGCGATAGCATGCATCTCCGCATCGTTTTCTCCAGGTAGTCCTAAAATTTTTAAAACTTTTCCTTCTGGCATTTTACGATGATCTTTCCAAGAGATAATTTCCACATAAATTTTTTGTCCAGCTTTAGCACCGTGAAGTTCATTTGGTGAAATTAAAATATCTGTATACATTTTCGTATCATCTGGTTTTAAGAAAAATATTTTATTTTCTTCTTCTAAAACACCCACAAAACTATTTTTTGCTCTACTTAAAATATCTATAACTTCACCAGAGAGCCTACCCTGACCTTTGGGGTAGAGAGATATAGAAACCTTGTCACCATGGAGTGCAGTGTTTAAATGTTTAAAATCAATTTCTATGTCATCTCCCTTATTTTTATTCTTTTCGCCAGTAGTATTTACATAACCTACTCCTTTTGAGTTTATAGATATGATTCCCTCGAGGTTTCTCTGTATAGGCTTATATTTCTTGTCTTTTCTGTTCATTTTCTAAATATACCATAAATATAGGGTATATTGCTAATTAAGCTTGACAAAAGTCTTTAAATATGCTAGACTGTAAGTATGAAGTTAAAAATGATATTAGTAACTATATTTGCAGTTTTGGCGCTCTCTGTGCCTTCCCAAGCTAAAGCTTGTTTCTGTTTTAATTTCTCATTTTCAGTATGGGGAGGTTATGTTTCTTATAATACTTATATAACTTATGCGAGTTATTCTGGTTATACAAGTTATCCAGCGTATGGAGACTACTTAGCTTATGTTAGTTATAACACCTATGCAGATTATGTAGCTTCTGGGGGATATTTTTCTTATGCTGATTACATAGCAAGTGGGGCTTATTTAAGTTTTGGAGATTATATTGCAAATGGCGCTTATTCATCTTACGCATCTTACTTAGCTTCCGGTGGGTATTTAGGAAATGCCAGTTATTCCGCTTACGCATCTTACTTAGCAAATGGTGGGTATTTATCTTACTCAGCTTATATTGCCAGTGGAAGTTATAATGGTACAGCTAGTTACAATGCTTATGCTAGTTATCTAGCTAGTGGAGGGTATTTATCTTATGCTAGTTATCTAGCTAGTGGAGGGTATTTAGGAAGTGGAGCGTATTTAGCTTACGGGTCATACCTAGGAAGTGCAGCGTATGAGGCTAGTGCTGGATATATAACATTTGGTAGTTATTTGGCAAGTGCTGCATATACAGCAAGTGCTGCCTATGAAGCCTATGGAGCATATGATGCAATAGCAGCTTATGACGCTCAAGCAGCTAACGATGAAATAGCAGCTTATACAGCACAAGCCGCGTATGATGCGCAAGCGGCATATACAGCACAAGCGGCGTACACTGCTCAAGCCGCTTATACAGCAAAAGCTGCTTACGAAGCTCAAGCAGCCTACACCGCTCAAGCCGCTTATACAGCAAAAGCTGCTTACGATGCTCAAGCTGCTTATACTGCTCAAGCTGCTTATACCGCTCAAGCCGGTCACACAGCACAAGGTGCACACAACGTAGAAGGAAATTATAAAATTCAAGGAAACTATAGTTCTCAAGGTAATCATAATACTAATGCAAGCTATAGTGTAAAAAGTGGTAGTAGCTTTGTAAGCGCAGGAAGCTTCTAATATATTTGCTTTATTCTAAAATTGTGCTAAATTGTTCTTATGCTTAAAATAAGATTACAAAGAATAGGTAGAAAGAATGATCCGGCATTTCGGGCTGTTTTAACTGATTCAAAAAATTCTACAAAGAGTGGAAGATTTTTAGAAATCTTAGGAACATATAACCCTAAGGCAGGAGAGACAAATTTCAAGTCAGACAGAATAACATACTGGGTTTCTAAGGGTGCTCAACTCTCAGATACAATGCACAATTTCTTAGTGCACCAAAAAGTCATACAAGGTAAAAAGAAAAATGTTTTACCAAAGAAAACTCCTACAATAAAGAGAAAAGAATTAAAGGCAAAGAAATAATTTTTTACTTGTAAGCTACTTGCTTACCAGTAGAGAGTTTTTGTATACTTAATGTTAAGCAGTTATGTCGCACACTGCACGATTACAAAGATTAATAATGTTTATTGAAACAATATGCAAGAGAACGATAAAGAATTTTTAGAGTATGTAGTAAAGGCTTTAGTCGATAATCCTAATGATGTAAAAATTGATAGGACTGTGGATGAGATGGGTGTGCTTATATCACTTTCTGTAAACCCAGCTGATATGGGTAAAATTATTGGAAGAATGGGTAATACTGCGAAAGCAATACGAACACTTCTTCGAATCATTGGTATGAAAAATAACGCTCGTGTTAATTTGAAAATTAATGAACCAGAAGGAAGTACTCGCCCTGAGAGTTCTGGTATGAGTAATACTCCTACTATGAAAACAGTAGACCAAGCAATGGAAGATTTAAAAGGAATATAAATAAAAAGACAAAC
The DNA here is from genome assembly GCA_030916575.1 of Patescibacteria group bacterium. Classification (GTDB taxonomy): domain Bacteria; phylum Patescibacteriota; class Minisyncoccia; order Phycocordibacterales; family UBA9973; genus UBA9973. The sequence continues at coordinate 3,360 of JAUPWJ010000091.1, forward strand.
AAAACCCCGCCCTAAGCGGGGTTTTGCTATAATACAATTATGCGTTTTCATGTAATTACAATTTTTCCAGATATTTTTGACTCATATATGAATGAGTCTATTATTGGGCGGGCGAAGGAGAAAAAGCTTATTGATATTAAGTTTTATAATCCACGGGATTTTATTAGAGCACCCAAAAATAATTACAGGCCAGTAGACGATAGACCATATGGTGGGGGTCCAGGTATGGTCATGCGGGTTGAGCCTTTGATAAAAGCCATAGAAAAATCTTTGTCAAAAATTAAAGATAAAAAAAGGGTAAAGATAATTAACTTTTCTCCAAGTGGTAAAAAGTTTACTACAGAGTATGCTAAAAATTCTGTAAAAAAATACACAGATATTATTTTTATTTGTGGAAGATATGAGGGAATAGATGCACGAATAGATAAAATTTTTAAAACTGAAAATATTTCAATAGGGGATTATGTATTAACTGGAGGTGAACTTCCAGCTATGGTTTTGATAGATTCTATTTCTCGTCAGATAAAAGGAGTGCTCGGAAAGTTTGAATCTTTAGAAGAGGAGAGAATATCAAGTAGTGAAGTTTACACTCGACCAGAAGTTTTAAAATACAAAAATAAAAATTATAAAGTCCCGAAAGTCTTACTTTCAGGAAACCACAAAGACATAGAAGAGTGGAAAAAAACCAACAAATAGCCCTAAAATAAAGAGCTATTTATACTTGACAAAATGGTATTATATATGCTATAATATAAAAGTATAGTACCTTAAAAATCAATGGTTTTTTCTGATTTTTTGGTTTTGGGCTGAGGAGAATATTTTGTAAATCTTATATTTGATAAGGTTTTTAGAACATTCTTCTTATGCTCTATGGTAGAGATAAGAGAATAGATATTTCTCTAACGTTTAATAAATCAAAATCAATTATGAAAATTCCACAAATTTCCGCAGAAGATTTTAATCACCTATGGGTTAAGCGGACCGTAGGTAAATTGCTTGCTATTTTCTCAGCATTTTTGCTGGGGTTTTGCATACAGCACAATAACTTCGTTTACGTTGACCTTGTCGAAGAGATGAACAACCCGCTGTATGTGTGGATAGCCGTTTTTTTTGTCGGGTTTGCAACCCTGATGAAGTATAAAACTGATGATCCATCTACGGAGACAATCGGCTTTCTCGTGTATATTCTGGCCACGATCTTCTTTGGTCTTATGTATTATAATTCCATAGACCAATTATATGACATGGATGGGAAATTGTACGGGGTAACCAAGTTTCAGGAAAACTTACTGAATTTAGAGCCGAATGTGCTCCTGGTTTTAGTCCCAGTGAGTTTATTCATGGGATTACACTTTCAGGCTATTGGAAAAAAGGTAAATCAAAATCCCAACCCCAGTTCTTAGAACAGAATGAGTTTTTAAATCAAAAGCCCCGGACACATATAGTGTACGGGGCTTAGTCATTTCTATTTTTCAAATAAAATTTGCATTTTTTTTATCTTTGTGTTAGTGTTACTTTAATTGATCGATTGAGTACTGGATGCCTCAATTACCCTTATAAATTAAGCCTGAAAAGGCATTTTTGTCTTATGCAAATTCAAACTAAGCGTCCAAAGAAGTATTTCGCAAGGTATAAGAGTCCTCTAGTCGAGTTTCCAAATTTAATAGAAGCCCAAGTAAAATCTTTCAAATGGCTCATGGAAGAAGGTATCGGAGAAGTATTCAAAGAATTTTCTCCTATTTCTGATTACTCAGGAAAGAAATTCCAATTGGATTTCACTTCTTTTTCTATTGGTGAACCAAAGACTGATGAGTATTACTGTAAAGTAAATAAACTTTCTTACCAAGGTTTATTAAAAACAAGAGTAAAGTTAACAAATAAAATTTTAGGAACTGTAAAAGAACAAGAAATTTTTATTTCTGAAATTCCTTTAATGACTGCTCACGGCACATTTATTATAAATGGTGTAGAGCGCGTAATCGTACCTCAACTCGCAAGAAGTTTCGGAGTATTTTTTACTGAAGGAGAAAGTAAGGGTAAAAGATTTTTCGGTGCAAAGATAATTCCTGCACGCGGAGTATGGATTGAGATAGAAGGAGATGCAGACGGAGCGATATACATAAGAATAGACAAAAAGAGAAAATTCCCAGCGACTACACTACTTCGTGCTATGGGATACGACACAAATGAAAACATGCTTAAGGCATTTGAAAAAAGTGTTCGAACTACAGAGTCTACAGGTGAAGGCAATATTTTTGCAGATGCAATCAATGCGTGTTTAGCAAAAGATCCAGCAAAGAATTTAAATGATTCCTATATAGAAATTTACAAGCGTCTAAGAGATGGAGACATGGCAACAGCAGACAACGCTAAGGAATTTTTCAATGCATTGTTTACACCTGAGCGTTATGACCTATCTCCAGTAGGACGATACCGATTCAATAAGCGTTTTGATTTGAGCATGGAAGAAGTTGAACTAGCAAGACGAACTATATCTAAAGAAGACTTAGTTGTAGTGCTTTCCAATATCATTAATTTAAACAATGATCCTTATGCAAAGTCTGACGACATAGACCATTTAGGTCAAAGAAGAGTGCGATTGGTTGGAGAGATGCTTCAACAAAAAGTACGCACAGGTATGATGCAAATTAAGAGAAATATTCAAGATCGTATGTCTATCGTAGACGTAGATACTGCAATGCCTATACA
>JAUPWJ010000092.1 GCA_030916575.1 Patescibacteria group bacterium
AATCAAGGAAGGGTGACATTCTGATAAATTTTACAAACTATTTACTTCTTGTGATATAATTTCGACATATGAAACACACAAGACTAGACGAACTCTCAGACGGCATATTTGCTATCGTTATGACTATTTTAGTTTTTGAGATAAGAATACCTTTCTTTTTTACTGACCCAACAAATAGAGAGCTGTGGTTTGAAATCACTAAGCTTCTTCCATCATTCTTAAGTTATGTCCTTTCCTTCGCCCTTCTTTTCACTTACTGGAGAGCTCACCACTTCTTCACTTCCATTTATGCAAAAAATATTGATTCAAAACTAACAAATATCAATGCTCTTTTCTTCATGTTGATTTCTCTTGTACCCTTCTCAACAAGTCTCATCAGCCACTTCGGAAATAACCAATTAGCAATAGCTATCTTTGGTATACACATTATTTTGACTGGTCTTACTCTTTACTGGATGCGAAAATATGTTCTTTACTCAGACAATATTAAAAATCCAGAAATTAGTGAGAGAGAAATTCACGGCTCAACTGTCCGTACCCTTGTCCCCGTCATCTTCGGCCTTATCGCTATACCTCTTTCATTTGTAAGCACAACCCTTGCTCTTTCACTCTTTACTCTTATAGTTATCTTCAACCTCTCCCCTTGGAGCACTCGCCTAGTAGAGAGAATTTTTAAATAGTCTTTTCTTTATCAAGTCTTTTTGCTTCTGCCCAAGCGAGTTCATAAATCTTTTTCATTGCATCTGCAATCTCAGTTGACTCAATAATAATTCCCAATTTCTCTCGCCAAGAAGCAATCATCACTTTGTTATCGTAAATGTTTATTTCGGGAATAAAATCAAACATGTGTTTTGGTACCAATGCTGACTCTCGCATTTCTTTGGAATCAAAACTCTTTCTTTCTCTTCCAGTTTCTGAGTCTGGAATTATCGCTCGAATAGCAATACCTTTTTTTGTTCTTCGTTTATAGTATTCTGGAAAATACCCTGGAAGCCCTGCATGCATATTTTCTACACTTGCATATCCACGAATAGGCTCAGAAGATGTAAGTGTATCTTCATAAACTTTCTCAATTCCTTCTCTGCCTTCATAAAAAGAAACCTTCGGACGATTTACAACATTATGAATAGATTTTAACTCTGGAATAATTTTCTTGGCTTCATCTAAAAACTTTTTACCACTTTCAATTTTATCCTGTAGCATTTTTTCAATTTGATCAGGAGACTCTGCTACGTATTCTTGTTTCGGTTCTTTGCCAGAAATTTTCACAAGCTCTTTGAGCGCCAAAGAGTTTAACACATGATATCCTGTTGGACGATTTATTCCAGCTTTTCTAGAAATCTGAGTAACCGTGCCTTTTCCTAATTCAAGCAAGGCTAAATACACCAGAACTTCCTTCTCAGAAAATCCAATAAATTCCAAAGTTTTCTTTAAATCTAAATTCTCATTTTGCATAAACCCATTATATTCTAAACCTTATATTTTGTCAATGACTACGAACAAAATTATAATTAAACAACTTTAACCTTTAAAATAAGCTTATTTATACACATATTTTGATAATAAAACTTGACAATATGTTATTTACTGCTACATTTAAAGTATGCGAGAGAACTGCCAAACATGTAAAAAAGATTTTGAGATAAGGGATGAGGATCTTATTTTTTACGAGCAAGTAAAAACTGTTCCCCCACTCCACTGTCCCGACTGTAGAGTCATGCGACGCCTAGCTTTTAGAAATGAAAGAACTTTTTATAAAAGACCTTGTGATATGTGTAAGAAAAGTATGATTTCTCTTTATACGGCTAGTTCCCCTTTCACTGTGTATTGTCATGAATGTTGGTGGAGTGATAAATGGGATCCGAAAAGTTTCGCTCAAGACTACGACCCAAATAAAAAATTTTTTGAACAATATAAAGAATTACAAAATAAAGTTCCAAGAATGTCTTTAATGAATTTAAATGCAGTTCGGACAGAATATGCAAACGGAGCATCGGACAATAAAGATTGTTATTTAATTTTTGCAGCAGAATATAACGAAGACTCTATGTATAGTAGGCTTATCCAGAAATGCAAAGGATGTGTAGACTGTGCCTTTATTCACTCTTGTGAACTTTGCTATGAATGTATTGATACTAGAGAATGTTTTAAATGCACGTATTGTGAGCAGTGCCAATCATCAAATGATTTAATTTTCTGCTACAACATGCGCAATTCAAATAACTGTATATTTTGCACGAATGGTAGAAATCTTTCCAATGCAATATTGAATGTTAAATACGATAAAGAAGAATATGAAAAAAAGAAAGCTGAGATTTTTTCTAGTTATGAAAATATACAAAAGGCAAAAAAAGAATTTGAAGACTTAAAAAGTAAAACAATAGTGAAATATGCATCTGCTACTAAATGCCACAATATCACCGGAGACTATTTGCATAATTGTTATGATGGTGTAAGAGTTTTTGACACAACTGGGACAAAAAATTGTTCCTACATGGCAGACACTGAAGAATCCATAGATAGTATGGATTGCAACAACTTTTATTATAAAAATGAACTTTGCTACGACATGATGGGAGTCTTACAAAGTAGCAAATGTAAAAATAGTGCATTTATTTTCTACTGCAATGAAGTTGAATATTCTGAAAATTGCCACAATGTAACGAGTGCTATAGGATGCAACGCTATAAGAAAAGGTCAGTACATGATTTTAAATAGAGAATATTCTAAAGAAGAATTTTATAAAATCAAAGAGCAAATAGACGAACAAATGAAAAAGGAAAATACTTATGGCCAATTTTTTC
>JAUPWJ010000093.1 GCA_030916575.1 Patescibacteria group bacterium
TCTTCAACACAACCAAAAATGAGATAGCAATTTTTACTGCGAAGAGCAAAGTTGGAATACTCACTATTCTCACAATTCGTGTTCATTATAGATATATGTGGAACTGTATTAAATAAATTAGAAAGTTGAATAAAAAAGGGCTGATTCCAGTCAATATCCATACCATAAGACATAGGATCCCAATCATCTGCCCACCATTCAGTAATATCATACACAGGGAAAGGCACGTCAGGATTATACATTGAAACAATCATTTTACCTGACTTGCTAGATGATCTTTTGTATAGAGTTTTAAAATTTCTAAAAAGCATTCGCAATTGCTGTCTACACTGTGGGCAAGTCTTCGGTGTTGGAACATTAACTTTTTCGTAAAAACCAAAATCGTCCGGCTCGATGATGAACTCTTGTTTGCAATTTTGACATATTTTGTTTTCACTTTTGTATTCCATATTTTTTGTATCCATGTACTAGTACATAGTAAATTATACTACTTTAGTAAACCTCCTGCTGATAGCACTTTTCACAATACAAAACTTCCGGACGGCCGGGTGCATACGGAGTTTCAAATTCTACTTCACACTTCCCTTCATGATTATTATGCTTCTTATTACACATACAAGAACGCTGATAAAGTCTAAAAGGTTGGGTAAATAAATCCAACCTTCTGTAATGCCTACAATTAGGACAATAATGAGGTAATGGTATATTTTTATTTTTATAAAAAATTAATTCATTTTCAGTTATTCTAAAAGCAGTGGTGCATTGAAAATCGGAACGCCCATTACTAGGACATGCTATCACTTCTGATAAAATTGAATCATCAACTTCTTTAATATTATCTGGTAATTCGGTAGCAATTTTAGTGATTGGATAATTCCTTTTATCTCTTTCTTTCCACTTATAACCTTTCTCTTGTGCATCTATTTCTGTAACTTCAAAATGGTCCATAGCTGGTGTTTCATTGATACAAAAAGGAGACATTTCTATTGGGAAAAACTCACCGTATTTATATATTTTTCCTTTAGAATCTTCGTATGGCAAATCCTCCATTTGTTGTTTAATTTTTGCAACTAGAATTTCATACTCCTCTTTTGTGTATTGTTTATTCAAAATACAATAACTTTTTTTACGTAAAGATATACAACCAAATAAATCTGAATCATTAGAACAAAGAGCCGAATAAAAAATATCTCTAGAATTATCACAATTAACAGAGAAGAAAACTCTAGATACTCCAAAAGAACAAGCCATTGTTTCATAAACTAATTCTCCGTCTGCAAAACCAAAAGCATCATAACCATCTTTAGAATTAAAAGCTCGCACCCCATATGCTATATTTTCTGCATTATAAAGATTGAAAGAACTTTTAATATTTTTAGCATTACGGATAAAATTACCTGTTGCATTATTACCCCCTACGATTCGTGCATATTGATGAGTAGCTTTATTTTCAATCATTTCTTTCCATTCTTGAAAAAGAGAATCATTTACTTTTCTACTACCTAAATTCTCTAACTCTATAAGCTCTTCATATTTCTCTTTTGTCTGTTGTTCCCCACGAAATACATACTTTTTATTTCTTAGTCCAAATGACATAAAACAATCAGAACAATTTACACAATCAAAACAAAAGATGGAGTCAACACAACTACCACACTGAGAAACATATTTACAATTATAGTTACCTCGTCCTTGAGTGTAGTAACAAGAATTACAACCTTCAATACAAAGATAAGAATCCACCATAGAAGTACAATCATCTACATTTTCAGAATATATTGTATCTTCACAATTTACTATAGAATAAGATAGGTAACAATTTTTTGAATTTATAACAATATTTGAATAATCAGAGTTAATAGAATTTATAGACCAGCGCGCAAATTTTGGAACTTTAGTCCACAATTCAAACCATTGTTCCAGAAAAGGCTTGGAAAGGTCCAAATCCATAGCATATGACAACGGATCCCAACCATCACCATACCAACAGGAATTGCAATAAACGGGAAATGGTAATTCCGGATTATACATACTGATAATTGATTGCTGGCATAAATCACAATTTCTTTTATAAAGTGACCTGCCATTTCGCCAACCCATTCTTCTGATCATCCTACACTCCGGACAAAAAGTCGGTGGTGGAACTTTTACCTTTTCATAAAAGGAAAAATCATCCGGCTCTATGGTGAAATCTTTTTTACAGTTTTGACAATTTCTTGTTTCCATAACTTAAAAAACCTCTTTCTTATAACACTCATCACAATAAATAATATAACCTCCATCTTCTTTTATGGTAGTTTGGATATTTTTTCCACAAGGAGATGCCCCATGTGTATGAGTTATTGTATTTTTATACACTCCATTAGATAACTCATCTCCCGTACACATACAAACCATGTCTCGTAATATTGTGGGGTTACGATATTCTAATCTTCGATAATATCTACAATTTGCGCACTTCCTCGGCAGAGGTATATTTTTTCTTCTATAATAAGCGAGCTCATCTGCCACAATTCTAAAAGCTTTAGTACAGCCATGTAAACATGCACCATTGTGCTCACAACCGATAACTTCATTTAAAATACTATCATCTACATCTTTTATGTCGTTTGGTAAATCAGTAGCAGAAATTGTCGGTTTGTAATTTTTATCTTCAAAGCTCCCCCATTGCATTCCTTTCTCCAAAGCTCTTTTTTCATCCCATGGAAAATACTCTTGAGACACTGTGTCATTATATGGAAATGGTGACGTGTAAAGAGGAAAAAATTCCCCATACTCTCCATCTTTCATCATTTGATTTTTTATTTTTTCTAAAAGTTCAAAATAATCTTCTTTTGTATACTGTGTATTAAAAATACAATATTCTTTACTCTTTAAACTTATACAACCAAAACAATTGGAACAATTTTGTAAAAACCAAGAGTATTCACAGTCTAGTGAACCTTTATATACTCGAACACAGAAGTGACAATTATTACTGTGTGCTGTAGTGGCTGTAGCCTCATAGACTAATTCCACACTAGCTCCAGAATATGTATCCATAGAATCATGAAACTTCATAGAATCCCAAACATAAGCACAATTCTCTAAGCCTTTTGTATTCCAAACATTATGACTATCTTTAGAATCAACAATATTGTCTCCCGAAACATCGTTTGACCTTATAATAGTTAAATTCTTTCGTGGATATTTTTTTAATAAATCTTCAAATTCGGTAAGTGCTTTCTTTTGACCTTCAATAGTATTTAAATTATACGAATCTAATATTTTTTTATAATCTTCGCGAGAGTATTGAACATTTTTATAACAACATTGTTTATTACGCAAGTCTGTACACATAAAACAATCTACACAGCCGACACAATTATATAAAAAAGATGAATCAGAACACTTTTCACAAAAATGAATAAATTGACTATTGCTACAAGTAGCAACATTTACACATTCATATAAAAATTCTGAAGCCTCAATGGCTTGAAAACAATCATAGCAATCACTAGACTTGTTGCCTCTGTAGGTATAAAACATATTCTTGGAGTCATGTGTCCGAGAACATAGATAACAATTAGAGGCGCCACTCATATCTTGATTGTATTCACAATTTTCAGAATTTCTAACAAATAAAGATGGTGTCGGCACCTTTTTTGCAAATTCGTAAAATTGTTCAAAAAATGAAACTTCGGGATTATATTCAACTCCATATTTAAATGGGTCAAAATCATCTGAAAAATAAAAATCTTTATCACAAATAGTATACGGACAATCTGCTCTATATATAGAAATAATATTTTTACCTGTTACATCACAAGTCCTTTTAAATAAATTCCTTTCATTTCTATGAACCATGCGCCTGATACAGCGACAATTTGGACACCACGAGGGTGGCGGGACTTTTATCTTTTCATAAAAAGAAAAATCGGATGTTTCTATTATAAAGTCTTGATTACAGTTTTTACAATTTTTAGTTTGCGGTTTCATTGTATTCGTATACATTCACACGAGCAGGGCGGATAACTCGCTCCCCTAGCTTATATCCTTTTTGGATAACTGTTGCGATTTTGTGATTATCTTCTTCTTTTTGAGCTTCCACTGTTTCAATAGACTCATGAATATTCGGATCAAAGTCCTCACCTTCTTTACCAATTTCCTTCACTCCATATTCTTCAAAGACAGTAGTCATTTGTGCGTGAATATATTCCACACCGAGACGCCAATTTGAATCTACTTTCTCCCAAGCTTCCTTGTTTGCAAAAGCCATATTGAAACTATCCATAACAGAAAGGAAACGGGTAAGTATGCGTTCTCTCATACTCTCAGAGAGCATTGTCTTTCTACTCTCTTCATCTTTTTTATAATTAGCAAAATCCGCCCGCTCTTTCTGCCAACCAGTCAAATACTCTTCTTTCTCTTTCTTAGTTTGTTTTAAATCCGCTCGAAGCTTCTTCAAAGTCTTCTTCAAATCTTCCTCTCCGTCGGCATTGTATTCAAATTCTACAATGTCATGATCTTCAGTAGGATTTTCCCCGCCTGCATCAGCTATGCTGGAAGCATTGCGGGCAGGTTTTATTTCTTCATTTTCTTCACTCATGGGAGCATTTTAGCACAAAAAATCCCCTTTGATAAGGGGATTTTTCTTTTTGTAAATTTTAACGCTTTGACCACTGAGGAGCCTTACGAGCTTTCTTGAGTCCGAATTTTCTTCTTTCTTTCGCTCTTGGGTCTCTTTTTAGGAAACCAAGTGATTTCATCTTTCCGCGAAGTTCTAAGTCAGATTCTACTATTGCACGAGCAAGACCATGACGAACTGCTTCAGATTGAGAGTGCATTCCTCCACCATTTACCTTCACTTCAATACTCCATTTTGTAGTTGCTCCCACAGCTTGGCCTTTTAGTATAGGGTCATTGATAAGACGGCGC
>JAUPWJ010000011.1 GCA_030916575.1 Patescibacteria group bacterium
ATATCAGACCAAATGTTTGTTTTCTCTATCATTTGTGTTAAATCTCTATGGGTATAGTGAAAAATAAGTGAATCAAGGTCTTGTGAATTTCCCTCATAAATTGCCGTTTCATGTAACTTACCAGACCATTTTTTTAACTTATTTGTGCGAAACATTCTCTCCAGCTTCTCAATATATGGCCAAGGGTTATTTCCAAGATAATAATTTTGTCTTGAAAGTCGATAACATGCTATATCATCACTATTTTGTTTGACAACCTTTTTAATTTCAGTAGCTAAATCAGTGGAAACTCTTTCGTCAGCATCAATATATAAAATATATGTGGTTTTTACTTTTGATTTTGCAAAATCACGAAGCTTTGCAAAATCATTTATTTCTGATGAAAATACTTTTGCACCTAATTTTTGAGATATATCTGCAGTTTTATCAGTAGAATTATTATCAATGACAATAATATTATCAGCAAATTTTAAAGATTGAATTGCATCCTCAATCATTGACTCCTCGTTCTTCGCAATAATTACAGCTGAAATTTTACTCATACTTCATAACTCCCACTACCAAATTTACGGAGGAAAAAATCTTTTATACCTTTTTTTTGCCATTCTCGGCCAGTCTTCAACAATGTTATTGCTTCTCTAAAAAGGGCAATTTGTGTTCGACGTGAAGCATACTTCATACCAAAGAGCATTCTATTTCTACTAAAAAAATAATCTTGCTGTGATGAACCAGATCCACCTGTAGATGCAGCATTATAATGCCACAATAGTGCTTTCGGATGAAAATATATTGAATAACCTGCCTTTTTAATTCTCATATTGAGATCAGCATCTTCAAAATAAAGGAAGTATTTTTCATCGAATACACCAACGTTTTTGAAAACTTCAGCAGCAATCATAACACAACATCCTGTCAGAAGATCCACTTTTTTTGATTTTTCAAACTGTCCCTTATCAACTTCATCTACACCCTCATGGATACCATAGACATTTGCCCAATCAATATGTCCTCCTGCATACCAAATTACTTTACCTAGATCTTTCTCTGTGTATTTAGCTTTATGAAATTCTTGACCTGGCTGGAAATAAATTTTAGGGACAATTGCACCTCGTGTTTTATCAGCTTCTTGTGCAATCATAAGCTCTTGTAGAAGATTCTCATCAAGATAAGTGTCATTGTTGAGTATTACTATGTACTCTGCTCCCCTTTTCAGAGCCTCATGTATGCCTACATTTTGTCCTCCTGCAAAACCTAAACTTTTTTTATTTTTGATAAGAATTGGAGTAAATTTTTTATACTTCTCCTTTCCAAATGAAAATGTACCTTCTTTATAATTATCCACCACTATTACAGTAAGTGAAATATCTTTTAAGTTAAGCTTGTCAATTGAACGTAGACAGTTTAAAGTTTTTTCTTGTCCTTTATAGTCTAAAAGTGATATAGCAATATGTTTCATTCAGCCCTTTCTGATACCTTTTTAGCAATTTTTCTTTGAATACGAAGTTTTGTTTGCTTGAGTGGATTCACTGTAGATTCTATAAGGTGAGTGAGAAACCAATACGTTACTTCTGAATACAATTTCTCTCCTTCTGCAAAAATATCTGCTAAAAATTTCTTGTTATCTACTGTCTGAACAAATCCCTGCTTCTCCCATACCTTTGCCCAGACAAGAAACATATAAAATGACTGAAGAATACTTATAACCAATCCATGAATTCCATCTTTATATCCCTCTTGAAGGAAGAAGGTCTTAAGAAAATCTCTCACGGGTAGTCTCAGTGCATCCATTCTATGGAAATGTGTATTCTTTTTTACAAGATGTATCGCTTCATTCTCCGTATACCTATCCATCTTCTGTAGATATTGAGAGATAGATTGATAATTCTCATGAAGTAAAGGCTGAAGTAAAACCCCCACTGGACCTTCTACAGCTAGTTGCTGGTGTACTTCTCCATGCATATATTTACCCTTTCCTTTTCTAAAAAGGCGGGTCTGATGATCCGGCCACAAAAATGAATGCTCAATCCATTTTCCAAAAATTATATTTTTTCGAGGCAACTTATACGCATTAAAAACAGAGTTTTGAATTGCAACCTTAATTTCATTTGCTAGTTCTTTATCTACCCTCTCATCTGCATCTAATGAAAGGATCCACTCATTGGTCGCCTTGCCAAAACCAAAATTCTTTTGCATATCAATATTTAATGGATCATTTGCTTGAGTAAATATTTTTTTAGTGAATTTCTTTGCAATTTCAACTGTTTTATCTGTTGAAGAGTTATCAATGACAATTATTTCATCTGCAAACCCAACAGACTTCAAACATTCCTCAATATGATTCTCTTCGTTGTATGCTGTTATGACGACAGATAGTTTATTCATTATCGTTTTAAGTTATCTCTAATTAATTGTATATCAGATCTAATCTGTTTTGCAGCAATAAGATATAGTGTTAGGATGTAGACTGCTCCGCTAATAATTATTGCGATAAAAAGAGTCAAGAAATCAACTACTATCAAATCTGCAACAATGTAAAGTACTATACCCATTGCCAAAGTTGCAATAAATGGCGGCATAAATTGTGGAAGAAGTAAAAATGGAATATCCTTTTTAACCAACCAAACAACTCCAAAGACACTAAGTGACACAAGTGCTGATGCAATAGCAACACCATTAAATCCATAAATTGTTATCAGTATTGGAGTTAATATCCAAGTTGCCCCGGTCCAAAATACCATGAGTTTGAGTGTGATTTTTATCTTACCAATAGCATTAAGTGCATTTGTCAATGGAGTTGTTATTGAAGAAAGTGCAGCATTAATTGCAAAAAAGAAGAGTGCGAAGAGTGCAGGTTCCCATTTCTCGTATTTAGGGAATATATTGATAAAATGAGGCATCAACAAAACCATACCTGTCAAACTTGGGAAAATGAAAACCATTGTAGAAAAAAGTGTTTTTTCAATCGCTTTCGCTAAGTATTCTGGATTTCCTGCAAGTCTTGAGAATGATGGAAATGTAATACGAATGAGATTGTCCATGATCAATCTGAGTGGAATGTAAGCCCATTTTTGTGCAACTCCGATATATCCAAGTGCAGGTTTGGGCAAAACAGCTCCGAGATACAGAAAAAAGAGATTATCTTTAATTAATGCCAGTAAAGAATTTGCTTGAAATGGCAATCCAAAAGATAGTAACCGCGATGCCGACTCTTTATTAAAACCTATTTTTATCTTCCAAGGTGCAATTATATAAAGAGCAATGACGCCTACCAATCCGCGAGCAATAACTGAGTAAGTAAAACTCATAATTCCAAATCCTTTAATTGCCAAAACAAGAATCAAGACGTTGAAAACAAGTGTTTCAACTATTTCTGGAATAACTAATTTTTGAAATTTTAGATTTCTTTCAAGAAGAATCGATGGAATTGTTTTAAGTGATGATAAAAAGAATGCAATTATGAGTGCTTGGTACAAAAGTATTCCTTCTCTTTCAAGATCATAGAGTGATGAAATGACTGGAGTCAGAGCAAGGCCAATAATGACCATGAAAAGTACCAGTGACTGTTGAATAGTAAAAGTTGTTTTAAGATCATTCTCAGTTATTTCATCTTTTTTTTGAATGAGAGCAGCAGCAAGTCCGATATCAGAGAAATATGTCAGAAAAACAATAACTGTCGAAACAAGAAAAAAGACTCCATAATCTGTTGGAGAGAGATAAACAGTAAGAAGAAAAGTAACAACTTGACTAATGACTTGTATAAAAAAGGTACGAGAAACAAGAGACATTACGCCTGTTATCGAGCGTTTTTTGATAGTTGCTACGTCAATCTCTTGCATAAAGAAATATTTAAAATCTCTTGTAACGAATATCCCAGAAGAGAATAAATGTTTCAAGCATTGCTCTTATAATAACTGATGGATTTCCACCACTTTGCTCGCCATATTTCCTCGGAAGATGCGTTACACCCACTTCTTTTATTTTTAAATTTTTAGCTTTTGCTTTGGCCAATATCTCTGTCGTTATCATTGCTCCTTCAGACCTTAAAGGCATAATTTTGTCAAGATTATCTTTTTTAAACATCTTAAATCCACAGTCAATATCCTTATAAAAAAAGTGAAAGAATACAAAATCCCAAATTTTTAACAATGTTGCAAAAATATTTCTCTTAAAAGGATCTCTTCTCTTTTCCCTATAACCGATCACAATATCAGCATCATCAATTTTTTCTACAAACCGCTCGACTTGGGAAAAATCAAACTGAAGATCGCCATCTGTAAAAACTATATATCTATATTTACTGTGTTCAACTCCAGACTTCAGTGCAGCACCATATCCTCTGTTTGGAATATGTGAATTTGTACGAACATTCTTATGTTCATTTTC
>JAUPWJ010000012.1 GCA_030916575.1 Patescibacteria group bacterium
ACTTCCTTTTCCGATAATAAGCACCTTTTTACCTTCTAAACTTGAGTGACGTGTGAACTCATGGTTTATGCTTGTACGTAAATACTTTGGAAACTTTCTAAAAAGAGACAATGTGACAAAAATAACCCATTCAACTATTGAATTACGATTTCCACCTTTTGCGTTTGCAACATACACACCCTTTGCTTTAAGTTTTTCAGAATCAAAGGCTCCAAGTTCTATATATGGATAGGTAACAAAAACATTTTCGAGATTCTCAAGGTTCTCATATAAATAATCACCGTCGCTCAAAATTACATCCGATCCTTGAATTGCCGAAAGCCATTCTTCAGACGAAGAATAATTAGTAACGGTTTTAACTTCACCCAAAGCCTCAAGTCGAGTTTTTTGTTCATTTGTGAATGGAAAGCTTCCTGTGATCGTAATCTTCTTCATATCGATATTATGCCATAAAATATGGTTTGTTTAAATTAACTGGGCTGGGCTTTCCGGGAGGCCGGGTAGAAACTGAACGGCATAAAAAATTTAAATCTAGCATTATGGGAAAGACTGAGTTATTGACTTTAGATTAGCGACCCGCAAGAAGCTTTGCAAGCTCAACTATTATCCCTTGTGCAATGACATTTCCAGCAACTCCTTCAAAAATGGCTTTTAATGAGAGTAGTGCTGTTTTGATCTTTGACTGCTCGGGAACATCTTTAGACATCTCCTCCTTCAATTCTTTTGCTAACATTTTTACGCTTTCTGTTTCTTCTGTTTTAAGTTTGACTTCAGGAAGAAACTTCTGTATCTGACTAACTAAGTCAATGACTTTTTCTTGAGAAAATCCATTAGCTTGTTGGATAGTGACATTTGCATGATCAATGTTTCCTATGGCTCCTGCAAAATTTTCTATATGACCAATGCTATAAGTCGTATTGGCGACCTGTGCCTTCTTTTTATCTTCTGGAGAAAAGGAAATGCCTTCTCCTACGACGCCAGCTTTTTCTAACCTCAATGCCCAATCTAATATTAAATTTCTGACAGAGTCCAAGATTCCAGTAACAGCATTTCTGCCCAGCCAAAATTTTATATCTGTCTCGAGACCTATAGCTTTCATCAAATGATTTTTGGCTTCAGTATCATAGAGTATCACAAAAGTACTGGAGTCTGACTTTGCAAGGTCATCAAGTTCACCGACTGGCTGGGTAATATATTTTTGCGACCAACTATTTCCCGCCTCTATATTAGTGAATCCTATCGGTTGCCATCCATGGTAAGGATTCCATGCTTTCGGTTCTCCTTTAGCAATTCTGTACTCGGGAAAATCTTTCTTGTGTGACACACCATATCCATTCAACTCTTTTTCGATCCACTCAGCGAACTCTTTAAGGTCAAGCTTAACAGCAACAATTTTTGCCTTTCTTAGCAGATCCGAAACCGAATTGGTGGTATTTGTAGCTTCAATTTGCAACTCTTGGATGATTGATGACATGTTATTTATTTTAATGGAAAAGAGGAGTGGTGGCTAGGAACAGTTATTAACTAAAATGAGGGCTGTCCTTAGCAAATTTTTTACTAGTACTAGGGGAGGGCCACCCTCGCGGAGCTCAATTTTCCCAATTTTTAAATTATTCAGAAAAACCATTTTTGCGTAAGCAATTAATATAATCTATATCACTGTCTACTTCATTTAATGTTTCCTGAAAACAAGTTTTTTTAATATTGATTATTTCATTTGCATAATTATGCTCTTGCCACGCAAGATATAATTGAGCAAATGTAAAAAAAACTAGCGCAAAAGTTAGGAAAGACATTATCTCAGCACTTTTGTTGGTTTTTTTTGAATTTTCTCCTAACCCTACAGTTAAATTTTTCAATTGCAGGTTCAAAGATTTCATTTCTTCAAGATTTTTATAATCCGTCATTAGTATTATTGAAATCAAAATTATAATTTCTTTACACCGCTGGCGTCTTTGAGCAAGAGCCGTAGTCGGTCAAGCCCAGTAAGGTTATCTTTAACACTTTTATCTTAACATTTCGACGGTCTTTGAGCACTTAAAAAAGTGACAAAAGTGACAGTGCTTTCGAGTGTCACTTTATTGAGGTTACTTTCGTGTTATAATTTATTTACATGTATACATATATAATTTTAGAATTATTATCTGCAATTATTGGCGTAATCGCAATAGGATTTATTGTTCGTTATTTCTGGAAACAAGGACATTTTCACGCTGTTATAAAAAAGCGGTGGTTGTATATTCCAGTATTTCTCCTGCTGTTGACCTTACTTACTGGGCTCCTATCAAACAAAACCTATCCACCTAGTTTTGCAATGCCTGCATTTATGCATTCTCATGCACCAGGTAAAATTCCAGCCTCAATCCCTTTCAATAAGATTATTGAATTTTTTATCTACGGAAATAGATTTGAAAGAGTGAAAGACATAGGAGCTGACCCAAACAGTGTGCCCAAAAATGCTCAAGAAAAAGACGCAGATGGACTTGTCAAAATATCTCTTACAACAAAAGAAGTTATTTCAGAGGTTGCACCAGAAATTTTCTTTAATTATTGGACTTTTGATAAACAAGTTCCAGGTCCGATGCTTCGGGTAAAACAAGGCGACACCGTTGAATTAACTATCACCAATGATCCTTCTAGCTTACATAGTCACAATATTGATTTACATGCAGTAACTGGACCTGGCGGTGGGGCTACTGTTACTCATGTAGCGCCTGGGGAAACAAAAACATTTAAATGGAAGGCGCTTAACCCAGGACTGTATATCTATCATTGTGCTATGCCAAATGTTTCGACTCATAATTCCCATGGACAATACGGTTTAATTTTAGTTGAACCAGAAGAAGGTCTCACCCCTGTTGATAAAGAATTTTATTTAGTACAAGGAGAGCTTTACACAGTAGGTCAATTGGGTAAAAAGGGGCTTGTGCCATTTGACTCTGAAGCGTTATTAGATGGTATTCCAAACTATGTAACCTTTAACGGGAAAATAGAAAGCACCCCAAGAATGCAGGCGCGAGTTGGCGACAAAATACGAATATATGTTGGAAAT
>JAUPWJ010000013.1 GCA_030916575.1 Patescibacteria group bacterium
ATTTAAATTATTCCTAAGAAAGCTTTCTTTATTTTCAAAACCAAAAACAACAGGAAGGTATCTTATATGAGCAACTCCTCTATACGCAATTGTGATAAAAGCAATAAGAAAAATCAACAGAGTTATTGTCTTTCTCACTTTTATTCCTGATTTCGATATTATAATACCAACAACAAGTGAATACAGAGGAAGATAAGCCAGAGTAAATCTTCCTCCTCCAATTTGAGGAAGAAAGATAAGTGAGACTACAGAGAGAGTTCCTAAAAGTATAATTATCTTTTCCATATTTGTAAATTTTTTGTAAAAGGCAATGATCAGTGGCAATACGATAAAATAAATTGGTGAGATTGGATCAGGAGATTTCATGAACAAGTTCCAAAAAGATATCACTATATTAAATGGTAACAACTGATTTAAAGAGAATGAGAGTGCATTAATGTCAGTTGTAAATGATGGATAAAGTGGGTTGCCGGTATATACATAAGCAAATAAAAACCATGGGAGAGGTACTATGAATGAGTAAAATAGAGTATAGATTATATTTTTAACAATGAGTGGAAATGAATATTTAGATTGAAAAGAGACAATACCTATAAGCACAACATATAACCCAACACTTACGATTGATAAATATTTAGATGCAACCGCACAACCTAATGTCAGTCCAAGTATATAAATATACTTCATACTTTTTGACTTTAACCAGAGGATAAAAGCAAAAAGACTAAGTGATTCATAAAATGTTCTTCCAAGATCTATATATGCGACTGTCATTTCCCATGAAACTACAAGATTTGACAAGAAAAGTAATACACAAAGAAGTGCAATTTTTCTATTAACAAACTCTTTTACACATAAGAAGAGGACAATTGAAGTAAGTACACCAAAAAAATAGTGTGTTAGCTTTGCACCTACTTCATTTCCAAACAGAAGTGAAGGAATGTAAAGTATATCAATTAGCTTAGGCATCACACTATAATAGAAGAGTCCACCAGGAATATAAGATATTTCTCCACTTTCAATATAAATTTTAGGCAGAGTGAGGTGATACCACAGTGCATCAAAACTCAACTCAGGTGCGAGTGCACCAATTAAATTAATAATACAGAGTAAAATAATAAGAACAAGTGAAAATATTTCAAGCTTTGAAAAGTTTGAGACTTTTAAAAAATTTATTTTAACCCATTTTATCATTGCAGCTAAAAACATAGAGAAAAATATTAAAGTAGCAACAAGCACAGATGCCGACGATATATTTGAGGAAATGCCAAGGAAAAATAGTGAGTATGAATATGCTGCAATAATAAAACCAACAAGAAAAATCATTTTATTAAATATACTCCTGTATTTTGAGTAACAAATTGTTCTTGATAAAGTGATTGACGAATTTTATCTTTTATATTTCGAGCTGAATCGACTTTTTTATTATTAATAATGAAATTGTCGTTACTCATTTTCTCAAATTCATCAAAATGAACTATAACATACTTAATACCTTTATTTTTAAAATACTCATAACTTATATTTGATGGGAACGTATCGTATAGTGCATATACTTCTTTTTCCCAAATAGGAGGAGTAAATCCGCTCGCTCCATTCATTGATTTTCTAAAATGAAGTGTTGAGAAGTATTGTCTGTATGATTCTTGCTTAACATAATTACTCATATTCCATACGTATATTGGCATCTCCACATATGTTGAATTTTGAGGAGAATTTTTCAAAAAATAATGTTCTTTGGGAAAGTTATTTTTTTTTGTTACATATGCAAACTTCTGTGGTGATTGTACTTCAATTAAAGTCAGAGCTATCACTACAAAAAATATTATGATTGAATACTTTTTACCTATCTTATTAAATATTTCTTGAAATAAATATGCAGAAACTAAAGTAAATCCAAACAAACTCATCAAGATAAATGAACTAGAATCTCGAAATCCTTGAAATCCAGGTACCAAATAATAGAAAAAAACATAGGGCAGTGGTATAGGAAATGGATCATGTATTGTACTTCTCCCAAAATGAAGAAACGGTCCAAGACTCAGTACATATCCGACTACGCCAATTACTAAAAATGGAAAGATATACGTGTTCCTCTGTTTTACACCATAATAAATAAGAAACGGCATTAAAGCTGTCAAAAACAAACCAAAAAATCCACCTTTTGCATCAGGATGTTGATTAAATGAAAGACTCTTAAAATATTTATCGAAAATATTGTGTACATTTGTTGAAAAAAAGTCTTCGGGTTGAATTGCTGTATGAATTGTTTCACGTATGTCTCTCACATAGGAAAATTCATGTGATACTTTAAAGTAAGGTAATGCAAAAATTATAATTATTGTTAATATGGTTATAAAGAGAATAACAACTTTAAAAGATAAGGCTGAAAGTACTTCTACGTCTTTTTTATAATATGCAAAAAGCATTAATATAGTTATTGAAAATAACAGTATATATCCTGCAATAAAACTATTTAGCATTTGAAATAGTGTTGTCATTCCTAATACGAGTAAATACTTAAATTGCTTTTTTTCTTTATACAAAATAAACATATGAAAAGATAATGGAATAAAAAACAAAGACAAAAGATGTATATTGATAATTCTTCCAAGATACAATGGTGAAAGAACAAAAAGAGACGCTCCCAAAAATGATGCCAGATAATTCTTTGTTAACTTATTCATGAGAAGGCATGCAAAAAATCCAGTCAGTGAAATACTCAAAATGATTGATAGATTATAAAGTGCAACAGGTTCATCTATTAAAAGTGAGAAAAGCAATGCAATCAAAGTTGTACTCAAGTGCAAATGAGAATACGCAAGAGTATCCTCAAAGGGGTAAAATGAAGGCGATTGAAAAAGTAACGTTGCATTGGAGAATAAAACTTCTTTAGTCCAATTTTGTATCCATACAATAAGATAAGCATCACTCGCGTCATAAATATACGAGTTAATTTGAAAAATCAGCGGGTATGAAACGTAACATGCCAAAAGAAAAAAATAGAGAATACATAATGCTGTGTTTACTCTAAATATATTCTTATTAAAATTCATGAGCATCCATAAAATCTACAAAAAAGATGAATAATGTAAAAAGATAGTAAGATGACCACCCATAGCATCCATATCCAATAAGTTCTCTTTTTCATTTTTTCCTCGCAATAACAATAAGAGAAATTCCCATAGGAGGTCTTACAATATTTTCAACAATTTTTAATGCAGGAACGATACTATCAAATATTTTAATTTGATATGGTTTTAAGCTAACACTTTCTTTTTCTATTAATGCTCTAATTTTCCAACTTAAAAGCCCAACGATATTGAAATAATATATTTTTTCTATCGAAAATCCGCAACTTGTAATAAGTTTTTTTAGCTCATTTTTTTCATACCTTCTATAATGCCCAAGTTCTTTATCTAATGTCGTAAAGGCATTTTTTTTTGCAGGAACGAGAAGCACAAGCATTCCGTTGATTTTAAGTAATTTATTCATATTTTTAACTGCAACTTTATGATTTTTTATATGTTCTAGAACATTTATTGCAAATAATGAATTATACGTACTTTTTGTGTTTATGTTTTTTTCAATATCGATATATTTTACAGACACATTTTTTTTTGATATAAATACTTTTTTTAAAAATGAAACTAACCCTTTATCATTATCAGAAAGTGTCATTGAACCATGTGTAATAAAGTACTTTGATAAATTTCCTATCCCAGATCCGATTTCAAGTGAAGGGAACTTAATAAAAGGTCTTAACTCAGATGCTATCCAGTTATTATAGTTTTTTGCATCTTCAAGAACTTCTAGCGTTGCAACTCCTTTGTATTTTATTGTTTTCATTGATATATATAGCTAAATTATATATCAGAGCGAAGAAGAAAAATAGTGAGCTTATTTATTTTGAAGTACCCATGCTTTTGAGCGAACAAGAAATGAATGTAATGACATCATCAGTGCATGAATAATTCCTACAGTTCCATCTCTAAAACCCATATTAAAAACATAGTTGTAAATAAATTTCCCAAGAGGATATATAATAATTGAGAGAAAATGTACAGTAATTTTTTTATTAACAATTTCTTTTGATCTTAGTGTCGAGTAATGATCAATTTCTGACAAAAAATCTTTTATTGAATTATGTGGATAATGATAAATAACATTTTTCATTGTTTGAATCTCTCCTCTTACCAATAATTTCTCATGGACACTCCCTTTCCACTCTCCTTTTCCTTTCCGTACTAATCTCACTAAAAATGTATCCTTCACATCGCCATACTTGATATTTCTACCCCATAATTTGTCTTCTCTCTTAAAACGAAACCCAGCTACCTGAGTTAGGAATTGAGATGTCTGCTGGTAAATCTCTGTTGCTAAATCAGAAGATATTCTTTCATCTGCATCAAGAAAAAAAACCCATTCTTCAGAAGCCTTCTCCATGCCCAAATTTCTTTGATTGGAAAAATTTTCATTCAAATCATGTTCAATAACTTTCACCTTTAGTTTTTTCGCAATTAATACGGTATTATCGGTTGAATTATCATCAATAACAATTATTTCATTACAAAAATTTACAGTTTCGATACATCCTTTTATATTATTTTCTTCATTTTTAGTTAAGATAACTGCTGTAATACTTGTCTTCATAAGATTATTGTAACATAGCTGATTTACTTGCTTTACCCTCAATCTCAAGGAGAATTTGTGATCCTTTTTCTTCAAGAATAATCTTTTGAGCATTTTTTTCCTTGCTTACTCTTACTCCTTGCCACCAAAGTAAATACTCGTATCCCATGAGGTAGCTCTCAAACTCGCTTCCCTTTCCCTTACCTATTAATTGAACTTCTTTATTTAATGAAATATCCTCAATTATCTGTACCACTCCCATTCTTTGGGTGAAAGTAACACCATATCCACCATCTCTTGATCCCATAAAGTAATTTTGCCTCAGTAAATGAAGTGGATTTGATACTATTAATGATATAAATACCACCCCAGTTACATATCTTAGAGATTTCGAATTTAAAAATTTTGTGAATGTATAACCAAGAAGCAAAAATATACTTGGGAAAAATAATGGGATATATGCTTCTGAAGGAGTTCTGTTAAAAACATATCCTAAAAAAGGAATTGAAAAGAGAATGAGAAGCGTTTTCTGAGATGAGAGATATTTTTCGTATTTATTTTTCTTGAGCGAGTCAAACATCAATACGAGTGAACTCACAATGAGTACCACAATTGCTATCCATCCATGTGCAAGGAAAATCAGTCGCTGTAAGAGAGTAAGAGAGTAAGAGACAAAAAAACTATTATTTATATCATCCCCACTTTCGCCGTGAATTGAAGGAAATCCAAAAATTCTCAATACTCTGTATCCCATCCAGGCAATAAACTTGAATGTTTGTGGAAAACCATGTGAGAGGTCATAAATAATAATTGGGAACATTGAAACAAGAAATAAAATCACACTTATCAATACTGTCTTTTTACTAAGTTCTATTTTTCTTTTGAAAGCAAACGAGTGTAAAAACACGCCAATTACTGGGGCAAAAAGAATAACTGCAGCAAGTTCAAAATTATAGAGAATACCAAGAAAAAGGAATACAAAGGGTAAATATGTTGTTTGCCCATTAACCCATTTATAAAAGCAATACATATAGCAGATTACAAAAAATGGTATTGGACTTGTATGATACGGCATTCGTGCATGAACGATCACAAGAGGAGAAGTCGCATAAAGCATTGTTGAAATGAGACTCATCTTTGTACCAAACATTTCTTTACCGAGAAAATAAAGTCCGCAGATACTGAGTATTCCAAAGAAAATTGAAATATATGCTCCAATCAATGGATGATAGTCAAAGAAATATAGTCCAAGCGCTAATAAATATGTCCAATATGGACCCTGATGCAACCAAGGATGACTAGAAGGGATACTTACAAGAGGAACGACTCCAATAAGAAGCATATCTCTTGCTGCTAAATAGAACCATCCAAAATCACCGATAAAAATCATGAGTTTCTCAATTTTGAAAGTCATGAGTATCAATGAAAAACAAAGGATAATTGTCAGGACAAAAATCGGAAAGAAGACTTTATACTTTTTCATACATATTTTGCAACATCTGTGCGAAGTGCAACAATATTTTGAAATGCAAATAACTCCCATGTACTCGGTCTATATTCACCCATCGGATACAATCCATATGGCATCAATCTATAAAATGTATACCCAGGAAGTAAATCATAAAAATCCTTTAAAAAGGATCTACTATATGCGTTCATCTCGTTAAATTCAAATTGAAGTATTTTTACATTTCCCGATTTAAATATTTTTTTTGCTCCTTTCACCACTTCTAACTCATTCCCTTCAGTATCAATCTTCAATATATCTATTTCTTTAATATTTTTCATTTCTACATAATCATCAACGGTTGTCATTTTCACTTTATAAGATTTTGCTTTTTGGTTATGTAATTTTGTTACAACTTCTTTGTGGACTGACGCTAAAGTTGCTGTAGGCTGCGTATGCTTTAACGTAGCATCATCTGCAAAATCCCAAAGTAAAATGTCTTTTTTCTTTTGACCTAGAGCAGTATTTTCAAGTAATACATTTTTATTTTTTATGTTTTTATAAAAAAGAGAAACTGTCTGAGGATTTGGTTCAAATGCAAATACTTTTGTTTTTGGAAATGAATGAAGAACATCCATAGTATACCCTCCTGCGTTTGCACCTACGTCAAAAACTGTTTTTATTGAAATATTATTTTTTTGTAGCCAATGTAAGAAGAATCTCTCTCCTGTTACATCATTTCCTTCTGAATTAAATATCCCAATTCCTCTCAGAGAAAGTTTAAACACATGATAATTAAAGACGTAAAAAAATGGTCTACAAAATATAAATCTATAAAAATTAAGTATGATATTCATAAACACTTTTCGTTAATACATGTAAAATTTTTTTGCTAATAATCTCTATATTAAATTCTTCCTCAATTTTTTGTCTACCCCTTTTTGCATATTCTTCTCTGAGAGATGTATTTTTATAAACTGAAATAATTGTTTGTGCAATATCTGCACTACTATCAGGCTTAAAAAGAACTCCAGTTTTATTATGACTAATAACTTCAGGGACAGGACCGAAATTACTTCCAATTGTTGGAACAGAATGTGCCATAGCTTCTGCAGAAACTAATCCAAATCCTTCAAGGTCCCAAACTGTTGGAAAAACAAATAGATCAAATGAATCATAATATTCACTTAAATTTGGAACAAATCCTGTTAATATTACATTATTTTTGAGATGTAATTCTGTAATGATTTTTTGAAAATATGACCTGTCTAAACCCTCCCCCACAATGAGAAGTAAAGCATGTGGAATTTCCTTCAGTATCTCCGGCATAGCTTTAATAAGTAAATCTTGCCCTTTCTCTCTTGTAAGTCTTGAAACATTTCCAATAACAAAACGATTATTCCACTTACTGTCTTTTTTCTTTTTCAGTCTCTTCTCATTTGGTACCACAACCCCATCGGGAATATATAATATTTTTAACTTATGAATATGTGTATCCTTTAATAGACTTTTTTGAGTGTATTTACTCGGTACAATAATTTTCATTGGAATCTTCCATAAAATTGAATACAGCAATCGAGGTATTCCAAAATTTCTCTTAAATATCGTTGTTAATGCTCCGTATTCAAACCATACAACTGGAAACCTAAAAAAAATCGAAAGGAAAGTAACTATCATTTTCTCTGAAAACCCACTCATTACGATAACATCAACTTTTTTTCTTTTTAAGGTAATTAATAAACGGGTATAATAATAAAGTGCCCAAGGTAAGAGCAGAATACTCTTTATAAGTCCACGATAATTTCCTATAACATCAAGTATATAAGGTATTTTATATGATTTAATTTTAAGGTCTTTTACGTATTTAATAAATTTATCTTGATTTGTCACAAGGGTTACTTTATTTTCTGATTGAATAAAGTGATCCATAAGAAGTGCCATATATGTTTCTGCTCCGCCAAGATCGGGTGTTTGCTGAATAACAGCGATGTGAAGTTTGGAATTTCTCATGTTGGACTATTGTACGTATGTTACAATATAATTGCAATTTGGCTGTTAAATCAATATGTATAATAAAATTAAATCCAACATTTCCATCTATAGTGATGATATAAATACAAAAGGAATTGCATATTTTTTTGTAGCGAGAATACTCAAATTCAAGACAACTCGAACGATCTTCAACCTTTTCCGCCCATCAGAAGTCATGGTCAACGGATTAAAGATGCATGTAGATAAGAATGATACTATTATTTCTCATGAATTACTCACTAATAAAATATGGGATAGATATGGTTCAGCACTTTTCTCAATACTCATAAAAAATGGTTTTACTGTGCTTGATATTGGAGCACTTTTTGGTTATTACACACTCCTTTCATCACAAAAAGTTGGGGAATATGGACTAGTTTTAAGTG
>JAUPWJ010000014.1 GCA_030916575.1 Patescibacteria group bacterium
ACTAATATATTCATAGAGATTTTTTTAAATTGAAAAGCAAATAGTCGTCTGTTTTCTTTTCGAGAAAATACTCCGTCTTTATCCCTTCATCTTCAGGTTTTGGATTTATTATGACCAAGTAATCTGCACCTTTATTGATGAGTGAAGGAATTCCATTTTCAAAACTCGGCCATCCTTTTCTATTGATATGATAAAGAAATGTTGTATCACCTGTATAGGGAGCAACCACTACTGCATCTTTTGGCAGATTTTTATCTAACTCTCTTCCAACACTCACAACTGTAGGATTGTTAATCCAATAATATGTTTGTACGACCTTCCAACTAAAATAAAATGAAAGAAAGATCAAAGATCCAACTGCAAATAGAGAGAGTTTTTGAGAAATAAATTTCATGAAAAATGCATAAACATAACTACTTCCAAATGCTAGCAAAAGTACAATACTTGGCAAAATTACAATCTGATAATAATCATGCTGAACGTTCCCTGTCGCAAGAACTACTACATAAAGAACTGCAGAAAGTAAAAATGATGCGAAGAATAAGATTGATTTGCTTTTTTTCAATTCTAGAACAGATGTAATTATAAATACGATACCCACATATCCTACTATTAATTTTGTTAATCGCTCAAAAAGCATCCACCGAAAAAATGATGGCCTAAACCTAATTCCATTACCATTAAATAACCACGTATTTGCTGGAATCCCTTCTGGGAATTGTGTCATCCATTGTCTCCAAAAAAGAAGTGGAATGACAGCAAGGATCGCATACAACCAAAGTCTCCATTGTAATATTACTTTTAATTTATAGTGTTGATATGCAAGAGCAACAAATGGCAAAGCGAAGAAAAGAGCATATGGTTTAAGCAGAAGTGACACTATGGTGAAAAACAGTGAAAGAGTGAAAAACAATAGTGCTTTCTTAGTTTTTTTTGATTTTGATTGTTCAAGGTAGATATGAAAAAAGAATAGTCCACCAAGAATCATGCTAACCATCGCGGTATCGGGAAGAATGACTCTTCCATAATAAATACTAAATGGTAAAAACGCGTAAAAGAAAGCTGCAAGAAGAGCCACTTTTTCAGTTGAATATACACTCGTTATTTTATAAAGAAAATAAACTCCGGCAAGTGAGAAAGCAATGGTGATAATTCGTCCCCATACTTCAAGTGAAAAAAATCTAAAAATATCATAAAACCCTGCTTGTAAAAGATTGTAGATAGGAAATTCTACAAATCGATATCCTTGTGGATTATCAAGACCAGATGGAATATTTGAAAGATCATCAAATCGGGGTTTGAAAACATCATAACCATTTTGGACAAAATTTCGTGAAACCGAAGATGTATCAGACTGCCTCCATGAATGCCAATCAGCTAATGGATGAGATATTCCATAGAGTCGAACAACAAGACCCCCTACCAGGATGCAGAGAAGTAATAATAATCCTTTATTCTTCATTCAATTGAGAAGCAGGTGTGGCAACCTCAACAAAATCACCATTTTCTAAGAATTTAAATACGTGAGCGTTAGGATTTCCTTTCGTTACTTCAAGTGCTTCTTCTTCCGAAAGACTTTTTTCTATTCGGATATCTTGATTTCTAAAATTAAACCATAAAGCATCTTCAAGCCCAACTGGAAATACCCATGCGTCGTTATAACGGATAGGCATGTTAACAAAGTAAAAGTATTTTACAACCTTTGAAGTATCATCTTCATTTCCTCTATAAGCATAATTTAGTCCCACCAACATACTGTTTGACATCTCTCCAGCCTTTTTCCAATCTGATTGAACTCGTATAAGTTCTTGAACATGATAAAAACTGAAAAGGACAACTACTAGAACAATCGTAGCCAGTGCAGTATCTTTTGATCTCTTTGAAAATCTCACAAATGTTGCTCTTAAAAGTACAACAGAGATAAAAATGAGACCAAATGAGGAAAGATAATTATAACGTGGTGCAATATTTCCTAATCCTAAAAATGGAAGGAGAGCGAGTATAAAAAATCCTGCTCCAAACAAAAGATGAGTTATCATTTCTTGTGAAATGTTCTTTCTTGATTTTTTTAATATAACAAATGACATAAATGCAACGACAACCAATATAAATGCAACGACAACCATATTATCAGCACTCAGAGTTCTCACAAAACCGTAATAACCAAGTACTGTCGGACCAAAGACTACTAAAGAAGCATATCCGATAAGGTTTCCAACAATATTAAAAGGTAGTTTCATCAAGTTGTAACTATAATCTCCTTGAAACCAGACACTCTGTGCACTTTGTCTCATGAAGTAATAAAGGACAATGGGTACGAGCAAAACTGTGTATCTAATTACTTTACTCTTCAATGGTTCCTTCTTACCTGAGAATAAAAGATCGGTCGCAATAAGAATAAATGGACCTACTCCAGCATATTCATGGAAAAATGTTGCAACAAATATTGCTACCCATGAAAATACAAAGAAAAAGTAGTTTCTTTTATCTAGAAAGAACAAATAACTCAATAGACTTAAAAGAAGTAAATTTGCAGTCACAAGATGTCCTGTCACAGAGATCCAATAAACTGCCTCAGCGTGAGTACTGAGCACTGCAAAGAATAATGCAGCGACAAAAGCCCATATAGACGATTTAAGGAGTTTACGAACGATAAAATAGATAAGTGATGATGCAGATAAATGAAGAAGAATTGAGACAATATGATAAGGCATTGGTAGAAGTTCGAACAAAGGATACATCAAGAAGAAATACGTTTTTGTTCCTGGTCTATAAAAGAAATTTTGAGACTGAGTAAAATAACCCTGAATTGTTGAGAAGACAGATTGGCAACCACTTACTATGCTTTGATTGCAATCTGCTGCCCATCGAAGCCATGTAAAATCATCTCCAACAAAGTAATTGTTAATACTTGCAAAAAAGACCCCAACTACAACAACTGCCAGATAGAAAAGAAGTGCGATTGGTGAAAAAAGAATCTTTTTCAATTCTTCAGTAATTGAGAAATGTTTTTTCTGATGATTAACAAGTACTGCAATCATTACACCCATCAATATCCAAAGAGAAAATGCAACTTTTGATGCCTCAAAGACATCAATTAACATAGCATTCATTCCAAGTCCTACTACTCCACTAACGATACCTAAAATAAGTGCTCGAGATTTAACATCTTTCACATCGGGTAAGATCTTCCACACATACATACCTGCAACAATAAATATCATGGCAAATGAAATAAAACCCAAAGTTCCAACTTCACCTAAAATTCTTAAATAATTATTATCTGTTGCAAGGCTAATAGAAGAATAACCGCTACCTATAAGTATGTTTCTGGAAAAGGCTTCCACAGCTCTTGGCCATTGTCCCTGTAGTCTAGTTGTAAAAGAAACGTCATACGCAAAAGCCTTTTTAACTACAATTTCCCCAGTACTGCTGATAATTTGCTCCTCGTCTGAACCTGGTTTGAGTTTTTTATAAATTATTTCAGAAGTAAATTCTTCCCCTTCATCTGATGGAAAATTAATATATTTGGATCCTTGAGGTAAATTTTCTCCCGTCGACTGCTTGTCTTCAATGATAATTTTACCTTCCTCTTCACCACCCTCTTTAACTATTCCAATTGGCTTACCGGTTCTAGAATCAACAGCTAAATCAACCTGTGTAAATGTCCCAGCAAATCTTTGAGAAATTCCAGGAAATGCTTGAAGTAAAAAGACACTTAAAAGCAAAACAGGAATAATAAGAAGTTTCTTTTTCATCAATATGAAAAGAAGTGTGATTGTTGCAATATAGACACTAAATGATACTCGTGAATTCGTCATAAGAAGAAGCATCAGTGCGCCAACTCCAGCGAAAATAAATACTCCCTTTTGCCATATTTTCTTATATGCGATGGCCAATGCTGCCATTATTGGAATTACCATAATGAGATATGCAGCAAGATCATAATGACCTGCAAAAGTTGAAGCGACGCGTGAAAGTGGTGAAAGTCTCAATGGTATTCCCTTTGCGAACTCTTCATTCATAGTCAAAAATGCCGGAAAACCAGCAATTCTTTGACCAAATCCATAGATGACAATTGCAATTACTGTTGCAGTGAGAACAATAACTATTGGAGTAATTGACATTCTATTTCTCATAGCAGAATATGCAAGAAAGAAAAATGAAAGGTACTCAACTCTTCTTAAGTAATGCAAAACTGCAATTTGTGGAAAAACATCAAGGAGATTTGGGAAAATGAAAAGAATTCCATGGAGTGTTGCAAAAAAACCTACAAGCCAAAACACACCAATAGGTACTGTTAATGGAGTCTTGAGTGAAGCTTTTTTAAGAAGAAGGTGAATGAGAAATACTACCCAAGCAAAAGCTACTAATAAATCTTCAATACGAATATATACCCATGTATGTTTGATATCAAAAAGTGGAAGCTTTGGGTAAAGTGGAATAAATGCAATAAAAAAAAGTGTTAGAAGAAGTAAACTATTGTTTTTAATAAACGAAAACACTTTATTCATATTATCGAAACCATGCAGATCTTCCTAATTTATAAGAAAAATCTCTTTCTTTTCTTTCACCAATCTTTATAGCTGGAATTCCACCTACTATTGTATAATCTTCAACATCTTTCGTTACTACAGCTCCTGCAGCAACAACAGCTCCTTTTTTAAGCGTTACTCCGGGTAATATTATGGCTCTTGGTCCAATAAAAACATAATCTTCAATTCTCACATCTCCGCTCAACGCTCCAAATGACTGACTATGAATATCATGCTCTGCATTATAAATCATTACCTCAGTTGCCATCGCAACATGATCACCAATAATAAGATTTGCTCTTCCATCTAGGACAACTCCCTCACCAATAATCGTATCTTTACCTATGGCTATATTTGCAGGTTGATAAAATCGAGCACCCATATGAATGGTAGATCCACTCCCGATTGTAATTCCTGCGAGGCGATAAAAAAATCTTCTTACTGTATGCGAAGGAAAAAGTCCAATAAGATGCAACCAGAAAACTATATATTCTGAAATGACTGTTGTTATTCTCCTGTGAATTTTATGTATCATACTATTTATTATTGTTTCCTACTTCTGTTAAGACTGCAAGAGTCTCTTTAGCTGCTTTCTCCCAACTAAACTTTTTAATATTTTCTTTCCCTTTTTCAATTAAATTCACTCTATATTTTCTATCTTCTAAAATCTTTTCAATTCCTTCTTTTATACTTTCAGTGCTTTCAGGATTACAATAGTGAGCAGCATCTCCACCAGCCTCAGGAAGGGAGCTCACATTGCTTGTCAATACAGGACAATTAAATTTCATTGCCTCAAGTACAGGAAGACCAAACCCCTCATACAAGCTCGGGAATGCAAATAACTCTGCATTTTTATAGAGAACTTGAAGGTCCTCCTCAGGTACAAAATTAAGAAATACAACTTTTTCTTCACATCCAAATTTCTTTGGAGCTTCGAGAATTTCTTCATATTTCCATCCTTTTTTCCCTACAATTACTAACTTTACTTCTTTATCATTTAGTAAAGAAAATGCTTCTATAAGCCTTGCAATATTTTTTCTGGGTTGAAGTGTCCCAACAAAGAGAATGAATTTACTATCAATTGCATATTTTTTCTTTACATCATCATTACTCATATGTGAATTTGATAACAAACTTGGCTTTATTCCAGGATAAATAACATGAATCTTCTCACCTGAAACTTTATAGAATTTAATTATATCACTCTTTGTGGCTTCACTAATGGTGATGATTTTTTTTGCCTTAATGACTGAGTATTTCGTCCACGAATGAAGCTGAGCAAGGTCTTTTTTTGTAAAATAATCAGCAAAATGAAAAAATGCCAAATCCATAATGGAAATCACTCTTGGTACTTGAGTAAAACGA
>JAUPWJ010000015.1 GCA_030916575.1 Patescibacteria group bacterium
AAAATCTTCTTGAAGAAGAAAAAGATGACACTTCTAGCTCTATTTGTTGGGTTATTTCTCACACTACCAATACTAGGTTATATGCTTTCACCTCAAGCAAGTTTAAGATTTAAGGAAGTAAATATCTTTACTGATAGTAAAGTTGTAGAAATGGCAAATCAACAAATTGCAAATAATGATAACGCACTTTGGTCAAAAGTTGTTCACAATAGAAGAGTAGGGTATGCCAGGTCATATATAAAGCATTACTTCGATCATTTCAACTTTGATTTCCTCTTTATAAAGGGTGATGGAAATGTCAAATTTTCAACACAAGATGTGGGCAGTATGTATTTGTGGGAATTACCTTTTCTTATTGCAGGTCTTTTATATTTAGTACGAAAGAAAGAAGGAAAATGGTGGATAGTTCCACTTTGGATTTTGGTAGCAATAATTCCGGCTGGTACCGCAAGAGAAACTCCTCATGCACTGAGGATTGAGAATGCTTTGCCAATGTTTCAGATACTGACAGCCTATGGAATAGTCTCTCTCTATGGGCTTGGGAAAAGTTTGCTTAAAAATCATTCAAAGTTGTTTATGCTCTTTCCTACCTTAACAAGCATTCTCTGTATTTTTTTCTTAACTTATTTTCTTCATGGATATTATTTTCACTATCCAAGGGAATTTTCAGGAGAGTGGCAGTATGGATACAAGGAAGCACTTGCATATATTAACGCTGAAAAAAATAATTATGATGAGGTCAGGATGACAACAGAATTGGGGCGTCCACATGAGTATTATCTTTTTTATTCAAAAACAGATCCTGAAGTGTTTAGAAATAACTCTTCTGTAGAGCGAGATCCTTTTGGATTTGTAAATGTTGATCGTGTTGAAAATGTTATTTTTGGAAGTGATGAAATTAATAAGAAATCTGATACAAAAAAAATACTTGTTGTTGAAATACCAAGAAAGATACCAGATCAACATATAAAATTACGGGAGTTTTATCTTAAAAATGGTGAGGTTGCTCTTGTAGCATATACTTTTGAAGAATGAAAAAAACAACATTATTACTTATTCTTGTCATACTTCTTGCAATAATTTTAAGATTTTTTCAGTTAGGAAGTGTTCCCCCTTCCCCTGATTGGGATGAAGTTGCTTTAGGTTGGAATGGATATTCCATTATGATGACGGGAAAAGATGAATACGGAAAATTTTTGCCTGTTGTTCTCAGATCATTTGATGATTATAAGCCTGCCCTTTATGCATATTTAACAATTCCATTTACTGCGCTACTAGGTCTTACAACAATGGCGACAAGAATGCCTTCAGCGGTCTTTGGTGTACTAACAGTACTTGCAACCTATTTACTTATTAAGGAAATATCAAAGAAGGAATATCTAGCTTTGCTGGTTGCCTTTTTACTTGCTATCTCCCCCTGGCATATTCAATTTTCTCGTATCGCTTTTGAGACAAACGTAGGATTGTCTTTTAATGTTTTTATGGCACTTTTCTTTATAAAAGGATTAAAGAAGCCAGGATTACTTTCTTTGAGTGCGATATCTGCAGCACTGTCAATTTATACATATCAAAGTGAAAAAGTATTTACGCCACTGTTAGCACTTGGACTTGTTATCATTTATGCAAAAGAACTTCTTGAACTTCCACGAAAGTACCTCATTTTCGCTCTTATTGCAGGAGTTATAGCGATAGCACCTATGGCTCATTACATTATTACAAATGAAGAATCACTTCTTCGTGCAAAAGCAACAATAGCATTCTCAGAACAGAATTTTTTAAATCGAAATATTCAACGCCTTGAGGCTGATATTTCAGAAAATAATATTTTAGGGAAAATATTAGATAATAGACGAGTTGTATACGGAATAACTATCGCTTCAGGATATCTCTCCCATATGAATTTAAATTGGCTCTTTATTGAAGGAGATTTACAAAGACATCATGCTCCTCAGATGGGTATTTTATATTTATGGGAATTTCCGTTTGTATTTATAGGAATATATTCACTTATTTTTACAAGTGGAAGTTGGTTTAAAAAGAAAAAAAGTGCGCTCTTTATTTTCCTTTGGTTTTTACTTGCAGCAGCACCAGCATCAATTACTAGTGGTGTACCTCATGCAGTGAGAACACTTAATTTTTTACCAACATTTCAAGTATTTACAGCAATTGGGTTAGTAACTGTTGTTGGGTATTTGGTTCAGAAGAAATATCTTTCTTTTAACTCATTAAATATAAAATCATTAGCAATTATTACGTCTTTTATTTTTATTTTCTCAGTAAATTTTCTTTTTTATCTCAATCAGTATTTTGTACAGCAAAACTATTTTTATTCATATGACTGGCAATATGGGCATGAAGAGGCTGTTGCCTATGTTAAAAGTATTGAAAGTAAATATGACAAGATAGTTCTAACTGAAGAAGAGCCAATGGACCAAGCATATATGTTTTATCTCTTTTATCTCAAGTATTCCCCTGAGAAATATCAAATGGAGTCAAAAACTACATCAGGAGGATTTGAGGACAATCATAATTTTGATAAGTATGAATTCCGTCCTATTAATTGGAAGGAAGAAGTGAAGGATTCAAAGACTTTGTATGTTGGAAGACCATCTGATTTTAGTTCGGGAGCGAAAATACTCAAAGTTATAAAATATTTAAATGGTGAGCAGGCTATAATTATTGTTGAAGGATGAAAAAACATTTATTACTTGTTACACTCATACTTCTATCATTCGTTCCTCTGATTGATTTACTCCAACCTGGATTACCTGTTACTCATGATGGTAAAGATCATGTGGTGAGAATCGCAAATTTTTATCAAAATCTTACTGAAGGGAATATTATTCCTCGATGGGGAGATAACTTGAACTGGGGATATGGGCATCCAGTCATGATGTTTCTGTATCCACTTCCATCATATATTGCTTCATTTTTTCACTTTTTATCATTTTCATTTGTCGATAGTGTTAAATTAGTTTTTGCTACTGCATTTGTTGCAAGTGGCGTCACTATGTATTTGTGGCTGAAAGAACACTTTCATGAACAAATTGCATTTTTAGGGGGAATTTTGTATTTATTTGCACCATATAGATTTGTTGATTTATATGTACGAGGAGCAATAGGAGAACATGTTGCATTTGTATTTCCTCCACTTGTTTTATACTTTATTCATAGGCTTAAGGTTGAAAATACCCTAAAAGCATTTTTAGGTGCTTCAGTTTCATTGGCACTACTTATTTTAGCTCATAACGCTGTCAGTCTCATGTTTTTGCCGGTGATTGCAGCTTACTCGTTATTTCTCGTATATAAAGCACAGAAGAAAAAAGTTCTTTTTTTAAGATTGCTTTTTATCGGTGCAACTGGATTTATGTTGGCTGCATTTTTTTGGATACCAGCATTTATGGAAGGTAAATACACTCTTCGTGATATCGTGATATCAACAGATTTTTCTGAAAGACTTTTTCCACTTTCATCATTCATATATTCTCCTTGGGGTTTTGGAGTGAATGGTTTTTTTAGCTTACAAATAGGAATTGTACAGCTTATCCTTTTTTCAATTGGAGTATGTATCAGTGTGAAATTATTAATAGATAAAAAGCAAAAAGCACTTATTTCAATGATTACTGCAGGAATGATTGTCATCACTGTTTTTTTGATGACAACTCAATCACTGTTCCTTTGGGAAAGAATAACTCTCATTCAAAAGTTTCAATTTCCCTGGAGATTTTTAACTTTAACGGTTTTTCTCTTTTCATTTTATATTTCACTTACATTCTCAAACCTCAGGGGTAGAGCATTAAAATTTTTTGTCATTTGTGTAACATTAGTTGTAATTTTAATTCAACTGCCATATATGAAGGCAAAAGAGTATGTTGTAAAAGATGAATCATTTTATACAAGTGTGTATGCTGGGACAACAGATACTGGAGAAAGTAGTCCAGTTTGGTCTGTGAGATTTATGGAAGAGTATCCTAAAGCGCATCTTGAAGTAATAGATGGGATAGCAAGTATCAATGAGTCTGCAAGAACAAGTGAAAAGAGAGTATATAAAGTTATAGCTGAGAAAGAAACTCTTATGAGAGAAAATACATTATATTTTCCTGGATGGGGAGTTACCGTAAATGGCCAGACAGTTCCAATTTCATATCAGAACCAGGATTATAGAGGCATAATGACATTCACAGTTCCCACAGGTGAGAATACTATTGAAGTAAAATTCACTAACACAAAACTGAGAAGTTTTTCTGAAATGATTTCAGTCATTGGTATTATGATGCTGTTACTCCTTTCGCTTTTTATGAAAAGTAAAATTTTTAACAAAAGGAGGAATTTTTTAGAAATATGAAAATTTCTGTTGTTCTGGCTACATATAACGAAGAAAAAAATATAAAGGATTGTATTGACACTGTTAAAAAAATCGCAGATGAGATAATTATTGTTGATGGAGAATCATCTGATAATACGGTTTTAATAGCTCGTGAAAATGGAGCAAAGGTTTTTATAGAAAAAAATCATCCAATATTTCATATAAATAAAGAAAAAGCATTATCACTTGCAAAAAATGAATGGATTTTGCAACTTGATGCTGACGAGAGAGTTACAGAAGCATTAGCTGAGGAAATATTGAAAATAGTAAATATGTCTGATGAAGAGAGAGAAAAATATCAGGTATCACTTTCGAAACGAGATTTGTTTTTGAGACATCAAGAACTACTCATAAAAAGAGATGGTCAAATTGGCACGACTGAGGGTTCATACAATGCTTTTTTCATTCCTCGATTGAATTATTTTCTTGGGAGATACCTTAAATATGGTGGAGTTTATCCTGATGGTGTTATAAGGCTTGTAAGGCGTCATAAAGCTCATTTCCCCTGTAAAAGTGTTCATGAACAGATTGAGGTGAGTGGTAAAGTTGGATGGCTATCACATGACCTCAAACATATTGATTCTCCGACATTTAC
>JAUPWJ010000016.1 GCA_030916575.1 Patescibacteria group bacterium
TTATGTATCATGACTTCTCCACGAGGACCTGGAATAGAAGAATTTTCTTTAATAGCCGCCCCGACTAAATGTATTTTACTATTTTTATTTTTCAAAAATTTACCCGCTCCGGTGATAGTCCCTGCTGTACCCATACTAGCTAAAAATATAGAAATTTCAGAACCAAGCTGAGACCAAAGCTCTTTGCCGATATATAGACTTGAGGACTTCGGATTGTTTTCATTTACATATTGATTAAAATTATGCCAACCCTTTTTTCCTCCCAGCAATTTTGCTTCATGTATACCGCCCTCTTTATCAAAAACTCCAGGACTTGGATTACCATGAGAAATTAGTAAATTTGCACCAACTAATCTTAGTAATCTTTTTTTATGTTCTGGAACATCAGGGGTAATGATGGCATGTAAATTTGGTATGCCGAAATGTTTAGATAAAATTGCTAAAGATAAAACAGTATTACCAGAAGAATATTCTACTAAATTATTTATTTCTGAAATATCTTTCTTGGACAAACTCTTTAACATCATATAGGCAGGCAAAGATTTTATATTTCCCAGTGGTAAAAATTGAGAAAGTTTAATAAAAATTCTCACTTTATCTTTTGTAAATGGATTCAAATGAGCTGGCAATTCAACCACCGGTGTCGGACCCATTGAGTCTGGCACTAAATAGTCAGCTATCGCATTTTCTCCCTTAAAAATTTTTCTTTGGTTATATTTTCTATTCAACATATATCATTCCAGTATATACACTCTTAGCTCCGCCTCGCATTATAATATCTCCCTCTTCATTTTCAGACATAAATAACTTACCGCCTTTAAAATGAATTGTAATCTCACCACTGATATTTTTTAACTTTCGGAGTAATGCATAAACTGCGCACGCTCCTGTGCCACAAGCTAATGTCTCTCCACACCCCCTCTCCCAGACCCGAACTACAAATTCATTTGGTAATTTTTCTTTTACTAATTCTAAATTTATTCTGTTTGGAAAGTTTTTATCATTCTCTATAAGAGGTCCTAATACTTCTATGTTGTTTTCTTCTAAGCTATCAACAATAGATATAGCGAAAGGATTACCCACAGAAACAAAATTTAAATCTAAACCACATAAATTTATTATCTCATTTGGAAAATCATTACTCTCAAATGAAGCCTTGCCCATATTAACTCCAAAAGTTTCATCTTTAAAATAAGTAATATGTTTATTCCCTGAACGAGTAGCGATATTAAAATCCTTTTTATCTTTTGAAAAATTATCTTTCAAAAATTTTGCTGTACATCGCACACCATTGCCACACATTTGGGCCAAGCTTCCATCAGCATTTATATAATTCATAAAACAATCTGCCCCATCCTTACTTTCAATTAAGATTACTCCATCTGCTCCTATACCTTTATGTCTATCACAGAGGAAAACTACTTGAAGAGGTGTCAGGACAATCCGGCCATTCATATTATCAATGACTACAAAATCATTTCCTAAACCATGCATTTTTGTAAATTCTATGTTCATATTTTTACAAAGTTAACCCTAAGTGCATTTAAAATAATAATTACGTCCAAGCCTTCTTGCAAGAGTGCACCGTAGACTGGAGAAATATATCCTAATGCAGCAATAATCATAAGTATAATACTGACACCCATACCAAAGAAAATGCCTTGTTTGGCAATACTCAAAACCTTTTTGGATATTTTATAAGCTTCACCTACTCGCTCTAAATTATCAACTGTAATCACAATGTCTCCACTGTCAGATGATGCGCTCCCGCCGTGCCCACCGAGCGCTATACCTACATCAGCAGCAGACAAAGCTGGGGCATCATTTACACCATCGCCTATCATCGCTACTTTGCCGAATTGTTTTTTATGATCTTTTACTTCAAATACCTTATCTTCTGGTAAGGCCTCGGCATGTATATCATCTAATCCTAATTCTTTAGCAATAATATCTGCCACCCCTTTTTTGTCTCCAGTCAACATAACTAATTGCTCTACTCCCTCTGTTCTTAAATCAGAAAAAACTTTTTTAATTTCTGGTCTTATAACATCTGCAAAAATAACTGCACCCAAAACTTCCTTCACATTGCCCAAATACACAGCTATCTGACCCTTATCTTTAAAGGATTCATGGTTTTTAAAAATTTCTTCACCGACTTTTATTCCTTGTTTTTCTAAGAATTTTAATTTACCAAAATAAAAAATATTTCCATTTATTTCCCCACTAACACCATTACCGAAGTCTTCTTTAAAATTTGTTGGAATCACTAAATCAATCTTTTCTTTTAAAGCATGAGCACGGAGTGACCTAGCCAAGATGTGCACAGAGAGTTGGTCTAGTGATGCAGAGAGTTTGAGTGTTTCTTTTTCATCTCCTACATAAGAAAAGATATTTATAATCTCTGGTTGACCTAGTGTAAGGGTACCAGTTTTATCAAAAATAAATGCTTTTACTTCGGCTAAAGTCTCGAGGGCTCCACCATTTTTTATAATAATTCCACGGCTAGCAGATTTACTAATACCAGAAATCATAGCTATCGGTGTTGCAAGTATTAGAGGACAAGGTGTAGCTACAACCAAAACCGCAAGAAGACGAATAGAATCCTCTGATAAAAACCAAGCCAGTCCTGCTAAAATAAAAGTAATAGCTGTAAACCAAATACTATATCGGTCTGCAAGTCGGACGACAGGAGCCTTATTTTCTTCTGCTTGTTTTACAAGTTTAATAATTTGCTCATATTTACTTTCACTTGGAAGCCTCATAACTCTTACTTCCAAAACTGCACTTTTATTTACACTACCAGAAGAAACTATTTCACCTACACTTTTTTCTATTGGTAAAGACTCCCCTGTAATAGCAGATTCATCAACCTGAGATTTACCCAAGACCACTACTCCATCAGCAGGTATAATCTCTCCGGGTTTTATTAAAATAATATCTTCAACCTTTACTTCGGTGACACTTACATCTAAAAGTTTGTTATCTTTTTTTATATGTGCAAAAGTCGGAGCGTTGGAAATCAAGTTTGAAAGTTCTCGGCGTGCTCTCTTTAATGCATAAGTTTCCAATGCTTCTCCGCCTGAGAGCATAAGTAATATCATATTTCCCGCCAAATATTCTCCTAAAACGAAAGAAGCAACTATGGCAACTATGGCAATAATATCTACTCCAAAATGTCCCCTGTAAATATCTTTTAAAATTTTCCACAAAATAGGGATAGTTCCGATAATCATGGTCACCATCCAGATTTTATGGTCTAAATTTTCGGCTCCCAATAAATGAGAAAGTAAACCGGCAGATAGACCAATTAGGGCAAATATGGGTGTAATATATTGATATGATATTTTCTTCACCCTTATATTATAGCACTTATAATATACTTAAAAATTCTATTGGGTTATAATGAAAATATCAATGCTTACTATATTAAGCCAATTTCGCAGACATATATTGTATAAACAACACCACAGAGCAAGTGTAGTGCAAATGCAAGTAAGAGAAGAAATTATGCTTAAATTACAAAATACTTTATATGCAAAAGAGCACGGCATAGAATTTGAAAAGCTTCCAATTGTCACTTACGAAGATATATCTAAATACATAGAGCAAATGGTCTCGGGTGAGAGTAATATATTATCAAATGAAAAAATAACTCTTTTTGCAAAATCTTCTGGCACTACAAATGCTAAAAGTAAATATCTTCCTACTCCTAGATCTTATCTAAAGAGTAATCATTATAGAGGGGGTAAAGATATGGCAGCACTATACATAGCTTCATCTCATAGTACAAAATTTCTGGCCGGTAAAACACTTGGTATATCCGGTAGCTTATCTTTGTCCCCTGGACATCCAGATATACTTTGTGGTGATGTTTCTGCATTGCTAGTCAGAGAACTTCCTTGGTGGGCTGTGAGTCGTAGAGCTTTTGATTTATCTATAGCATTACTTCCAAGTTGGGAAGAGAAAATGCTGCACATCGTATCTCGTGCGAAAGAATACGATATACGTGTAATAGCTGGAACTCCTACATGGGTTTCTATTTTATTAAAAAATATTACTCTCAAAGAGAAAGTGCAATACATAGAAGAAGTCTGGCCGAAGTTAGAAGTTTTCTTTCATGGTGCAGTTTCATTTCTTCCTTACAAACCAATATTCGAAAAACTTTCAAAGAAATTAAAATACTTTGAAGTATATAATGCATCGGAGGGATGTATTGCAGTGCAGAATAATTTGAAAAAACCTGGAGAGCTCTTACTTTTAATTAATCACAGTATTTTTTATGAATTTATACCGATCAAAAACTTTGGAGATAAAAATCAGAAAATATATAAACTTCATGAAGTAGAAATTGGAGAGGTTTATGTATTGGTCATCAGCACTACAAGTGGACTATATAGATATGTCATTGGAGATACAATACGATTCACTAGTCTTAGTCCCTACTGCATTACCATCACGGGGCGAACTAAACATTTCATAAATGCTTTCGGTGAAGAAATTGTCGTAGAAAATGCCAACATTGCTATACTACAAGCATGTAAAAATACCGAAGCTATGGTCGCACATTACACAGCAGGACCTGTGTATATGGATGATGGATTAGCTGGTGCTCACGAATGGTATATTGAATATACGACAACACCAAACAATCAAGAGGAATTTAATAAAACTCTGGATGAAACACTAAGAGCAATAAATTCTGATTATGATGCGAAAAGAATAGGAGATAAAGTCATGAAATCCCCTATTGTAAATGTAACCCCAGAAGGAACTTTTTATGAATTTATGAAAATTAGAGGCAAACTCGGCGGTCAGCACAAAGTCCCTCCTCTTTCTAATAATAGAGAATACTTAGAAGAAATAAAGAAAATAATATTTAAATGAGCCGTTGATCGGGATTGAACCGATGACCTCGTCATTACCAATGACGTGCTCTACCAACTGAGCTACAACGGCATACATATGTGTGTATGTTTTAGATTAGCAAAAA
>JAUPWJ010000017.1 GCA_030916575.1 Patescibacteria group bacterium
TGTGATATAACCATCAGCTGCAAAAAATCCTAGAACATAAGCCATGTCTTTGCTCCACTTTTTAAAAAAATCTTTATTGATTTTTCTATATATAGGCATAACTATATTATACTACGTGATAGTACAGTATACTAACCTATTCAAACACTATTTTGTGTCGGCAACAGGGATCGAACCTGTGACCTTGGGCTTATGAGTCCCACGCTCTACCGACTGAGCTATGCCGACAAAAAGCAAACTGCTTTGCTTTTTGTCGATGGCGATACCACGGACAGAAGCATGACGACGATGTGAGGCTATAAGCCGAACCGTCGTTTCAAGCACTTTGACCTTCAACTAAGTGAACGGGCATGTCACTTGCCGAATTGTTGCGGGAGGCCGAATCGAACGGCCGTCTTAAGGTTATGAGCCTTACGAGATGCCTCTTCTCTATCCCGCGATAAAAACAGAAGATAACTTTATTTTACATGAATATCTCAAAAAAGCAAGAAATATCATTATATAAAACCTATATGAAACCGTAGTTTCTGAAAATCTGCTCATATATAGCCACTACTCTTTTTGACTCATGATTAGAGACTTCAAAGGCTAAACCTTCATGAGCTATTCTATTTCTTATAGTATGAACTTCCCAAGCTCGGGTAAGCTCTGGGAAACTTTCTTGGTCAGCACTTTTCAATTTATCACCCAAAGTTTCTCCCAGAAAACCTAACTGGTCCATTAACTCTTCAAGCATAATGTCTGCATCAATGATGGCCATTTTCCATTCTGCAGGATTTGAAGAAAAAGTATGTTCTAAAACTTTTATCCACTGTGAATTGTCTGATACTCCCCCT
This sequence comes from Patescibacteria group bacterium, assembly GCA_030916575.1. Taxonomy (GTDB): domain Bacteria; phylum Patescibacteriota; class Minisyncoccia; order Phycocordibacterales; family UBA9973; genus UBA9973. Next base: position 837 of record JAUPWJ010000017.1, read on the forward strand.
CCACTCTTTTTTTGTTCTTTTTCTTTTTTGTGATGAGCGTATTCTTCTATCTCATGACGCAAATGCTCATGTTCTTTTTTTCTAACTTCAAGAAGTCTTACAGCAGAGTAAGCAATAACAGTTAAAAAAAATAAAGAAAAAAGAGTAATGATTAATTTAATGCCAGAACCAAAAGCTCCATAATTTACAGACTGGCCAAAAAAGTGGCCGACTTTATCAAAAAAAGAATCAAGTGGTACATAATTTATACCTAAATCACCATAAGGATCAGCTACTTGTGGATCTTGTATAGAACTATTTTTATTAAAAAGAGCAAAGCCTATGGCAATAAGACAAAAAGCTATCAACATGATATCAAAAATATGTAGGCTACCCTTATTTTTTTTCATACTATTTTATTATCTCAAATTTTTTACCAATCTCAAAGAGAGCATCTTCTTCCCAATGCGAGGCGGTAAATTGGACTGAAAAAGGCAGACCCTCTTTTGATATTCCTGAAGGCACAGCGATAGAAGGTGTGCCAGTTAAATTTGCTGGAGCATTAAATAAATCACATAGATACATAGCCACAGGGTCATCTATTTTTTCACCGAGCTTAAAAGGCAAAAATGGAACAGTTGGTGTCATAATAAAATCAACTTCTTTGAAAATCTTTTCTGTTTCTTTAGTTATAGCATGTCTGACATTCAAGGCCTTACCATATGCACCTGATAACCCCTTAGAGAGAATATAATTTCCAAGTATAATTCTACGTCTTGCTTCAGAGCCGAAGCCTTTGGTTCTAGATTGTTTATACACCCCAGACACACCATCTCCAGGAATACTTAGACCATACCTTACTCCATCAAATCTTGATAAATTTGTAGAAACTTCTGCTGGCATAACTATATAATAAACAGCGAGAGAATATTTTGAATACGGTAATTCTATATCCACTATTTCATAACCAACATTTTTTAATTTCTCTACAGAACTTTTAAAATTTTGCATTATCTGTTCATCTTTAAGATCACTTTCAAATAAATGCCACGGTATACCGATTTTTTTTCCATTGCCATTATTTTTCTTTGGTATCCTATTTTCATCTTTTATGGAAGTCGCATCATTTTTATCATGTTTGGAAAGTGTTTTAAAAACAATTTCTACATCACTCACAGTTTTACCAATTGGAGAAACTTGATCCAAAGAATTCCCCATAGCAATTACTCCGTGGCGAGATAAGCCTCCATATGTCGGCTTGAGTCCCACTACTCCACAAAAAGCAGCTGGTTCACGCACTGAGCCACATGTCTCTGTACCTAGTGAAACAAGCGCCATATCTGCTGCCACAGACGCTGCTGAGCCTCCAGAAGTCCCTCCTGGAACACGAGTTAAATCATATGGATTCTTTGTCGGTCCATAAGCTGAATGCTCTGTAGAAGAGCCCATAGCAAATTCATCCATATTCGCACGCCCTAAAAACACAGCTCCAGAATTTTTGAGTTCTTTTATAACTGTAGCATTGTATGGAGCAGTGTAATGTTCTAGAATTTTTGAACCAGCAGAGACTGTTTGACCTTGTATTAAAATATTATCCTTAATAGAAAAAGGAATTCCTGTAAGCAATGTATCTTTCCCTTCGGCAAACATCTTTTGAGCTATCTCAACCTGTGCTAAAACATCATCATATATTTCTAAGTATGCATGTATATCTTGGTCTTTTTCTTTAACCATTACCAAATATGCTTCTGCTAAATCTTTACAGGTATACTCACCCTTTTTCAAACTATCATGTGCTTTTTCAATTGTAAGATTTTTTAGGTCAATCATTTTTTTACAAAATCTTTTTAACTTTTACAAAGCCGTCTTTAGAATCAGGAAATTGTTCAGCAATTAATTCCAATGAAAAGTCTTTTTCCTCTCGAACCATATCTTCGCGCCAAGAATTGTGATTCTCATATTTAGTATCTATTTCAGGAACATCAACTTCTTCAATTTGCTTGATATAAGCTAAAATACCCTCCATATCAGAGAGGATTTTTTTCTTTTCTTCTTCTGTAAGCTCCAATTTTGAAAGCTCCGCCAGAGCTTCCACATCCTTAATTTCCATAATACGAGTATAGCAAAAAAGCCTAAAAATTTCTATTATTTTACTCCCCTGTAAGCGCTTTTACTCGAGCTTCGACGGGTGGATGAGTCGCAAAAAGTCCAGCGATTTTTTGACCTACTTTGGAACCTTTAGGGTCTGCTATATATAAATGTGCGATAGCTTTACTTTGTTTTTGCATTGGACGGCTATATGCAGAAATTTTCTTTAATGCATTTGCTAGGCCTTCTGGGTAGCGAGTAAGAAGTGCACCAGATGCATCCGCGAGAAATTCACGCTTGCGAGAAATTCCTAATTGTAAAAGCATAGCGAAAATTGGAGAGAGGATTGTAAAAATTATTCCCACTATCATTAAAATCCCCGCACCTTTATTATCATTATCTCTACTCCCCCCGAAAAGCATGCTTCGCATGAACATATCTGCAAGAATTGATACAAAACCAACGAGCACAACTGCAACAGTAGAGACAAGCATATCTCTATTTCCTATATGTGAAAGTTCATGTGCTATCACTCCTTCCAATTCATTCTTCTCTAAGATTTGTAAAAGCCCTGTGGTCACTGCGACGACTGCATGCTTTTTGTCTCGCCCTGTAGCAAATGCATTTGGCGCAGGATCTTGCACTACATAAACTTTAGGCATTGGAAGTCCTGCGGTAATAGAAAGATTTTCAACTATTGTATAAAGATCATAATACTCTGCTTTCTGGGCCTCTTTCGCGCCGGCCAATGTAAGAACTATTTTATGAGAAAACCAAAAACTCGTGATATTCATCACAATGCTGAAAATTACGAAGAAGTATAAGATAGATGGGTTTTGGTAATAGTAAGAGAAAAACCAGCCCAATCCAATAACTACGATAAAGAACATGGACATGAGTATCCAAGTCTTTGTGATATTTTGTGATTGATGTGTGTATAAATTTGAGGACATATCTATATTATACCAAAAATTCTTTTAATTTTATGTCGTTCCAAACAGCGCTCAAGTTCGGCTCCATCTGGGCTATGACCCTGTCCATCATCACAAACACGACCAAAATAAATATCATTTTTATATAAAATTACATAAATAACCAAAACTAATAAAACTCCAATAATTAGCCATAAAATTGCTTTTAATTTTGAACCAAAGAAATTGTTCATTAGACTTACCAATAATAACTAATAAGATCGAAATATCTTATGACTTCTGAATTCTCCCCTATCGCACACATAGTTTCTTCTGTATCCCCAATACAACGATTACTACCTAAAGTCTTTAAAATTGGTACCGGGCCTGAAATTATATAGCTGCTGTCTTTAGAATCTACTGGGCCTTTCTTTTTCACACTTACACCTTTTATAGTATCCTCCCATGACACCCACCTTGGTGGCATTTCATTATCACCAGAAGATGCCCACTTACTAACAGCCTGCATAAAAATTTCTCCATAATTATCGGATGGGAAAATTTCAAACAAGGTGGCCATATCTTCTTCCCCTAATTCGAAACAACCATTATCTTTTCTTATTTTATCTACTTGAACACACACATTAGGATATGGATCAGGTGCTATCCCCCAGCCTCCACCACAATTAGCTAATTCTTGGCCTTCACCATCATAAATAATATTACTACCATCATAAGACATACCAATATGATAGAAATAATAGGTATGATATTTACCATAAGAATCTCCATCTTTACCCATGTGACAAATTTCAAGAGGATAACGTAAATTATCTTTCAGATTTTTATCACTTACATTTACTTCTTCTTTATTGTCATCTGAAGTAAACGGAACATAAGTCTCCTTGTCTTTTAGCATTATCCGTAAAGCAAAAACCATGAGTACTATCAATATTAGAAGTAATACACTATTTAATTTTGAACCGAAGAAATTTTGCATAAATTAACTCACGGATTGGCAATTTTGTAATTCTAATGCTTTAGAAATATCTTTGCAAATAAAATGCTCTTTGTCTGCTGAAGGTGCGCTAGAATCATATAAAGTGGAATTATATACTCGAATCGATGGACAATCCGCAATAAGTTTACCACTTCTATCATAAACTTGATTTACTCCATTATCTAATGTTTCACCTGCATGAAAATAATATTCAGTGTTATTAGCAACACACTTATCTACCGGATTTTTTATAGAGTCAATAATCTTTTGCTCTTCCTCTCCTATATCAATACGCACAGGAACTCGTCCTTCAGGATAAAAACCTTCTGCGACAACTGGAAAATCTTTCTTTATACCTTTATATTCAGCATGCAAAGTCGTAGTTCCACTTTTATAAGCTATATAATGCTGAGCATACGATTTTTCATCTGTATAAAGAAAATAAATTAGAGTGGGATCATCTAGTGTGTAATTTAAATACACAAAAGGAATATCTCTTAGAGAGCCGTCACTGTATTTTATTTGAGCAACAACATATGGGGCTGGATTTTGAACTATGGCAAACAATTCATCTTCAAGGACAATGTCTACTGGTTGAATATCACTAGGTGCGATAATTTCCAAATTAATCTCCTTATTTTCAATACCACCAACTGTTCTATTCATTTCCAAAAGCATTATTTGAGTAGGTCCAAGTTTATCACTGTCTACTTTACAAATTAAAGAATAAATTCCTTTTGTTTTATTTTCTAAAGTTGTCCCACATGGTTCTGAAGAATCATCTTGACGAAGACCATTAATCATAGGCAAAACATCTTCGCTTATGTCCTGTAGTATTTCATACTGAATTACTAATTCAGAGCCTGAGATTATTTCATCTCCATTTAGTGGAGAGATAATTTTTACAAAATTAGTTTGTATTGGTAATGCTTTTGGATTTTCAGTTTTAACTTCTTTTATGATTTCATCATTATTTCCACCTATTATTTTCATAACTTCTGGTTTGAAAAAATACCAACCTGCAAAAGCTCCACCGAAAATAATAAGAAAAATAACAAAAAATAAACCAACCTTAGAATGTGGTTTTGGTTTACTTGATATGGGACTATTTGCTGATACGAAACCTGTTTGTATTGGCTGTATTATTTGTGATATTGGCTGTAACGGTGGTGTTGCTTGTATTGGTGTTATTGGTGATGACTGTATTATTGGTTGCAATGGTTGTGTTTGTTGTATTGGCGTTATAGGTTGTATAGACTGTGCTATTGGTGTTATGGGTGTTATCGGCTGTGTTATTGGTGATTGTATTGGCTGTACTGGTTTTACTGTTTGTATTGGCTGGACTGGTATTTTTAAAATAAAACTAAATGCTTCTTCCAAATCAGAAGCAGTCCAACCACCAGTAGCTAGCTCACTCCTTATTTGTTCTTGAAGTTTTCCTTTCGCAAGTTCACTTTTTATAAAACTTATAAGTTCAGGTGTAATCATTTTTTATAAAACTATTTTATAATAATTGGAATTTGGATAAATTTGTCATTCTCTGGAAGGCCGGAAGGATTGTCATTATGAATCTCAAAATATGCCGGACCTTTTGTAAGCCCAGTGAAATCAATATTGCCTTCGAATTCTACTGGTTCTACTGTCATCCACTCAGTCTTTGCAACTGCGTTACTAGCTTTAATAACATTTTTATTAGCATCTAGAATATTTATTTGAATATTTGCTTCAAAAAACCAAGCACCCTTAATAGACCCTCGGTAAGATAAAATTCCAGATACTTCTGTATTAGGTAAAATTGAAAAAGAAACTAAATCTGCAGTCTTACCTTCCGTGACCCTAGCTGGTACATTTTGTTCCAACACTGGTAAATATGTCGCTTTGTCTTTAAGCATTATTCGCAAAGCAAAAATCATCAACACTATTAATATTAGTAATAATACGCTATTTAATTTTGAACCAAAAAAATTATTCTGCATTTACTTATATTACCATAAAAATGGTATTTAAATTCTAAAATTATGTATCACCCTTAAGACAACTTCTGTTTTCTTTTGGAGGAAATCTTACACCAAAACGCTCTATTTCTTCCCCTTCTTCTAAACCAGAAGATACTACTAAAAACTTATCTTTCTTTCTGATAGACTTATCATCCTTTTCTCTAAAATAGGAAGGAGCGAGTTCGCTTGGCATTTGAACAACACTATCACCTTCAATTTCAATTTTTTTCAAAACAGCCCAAACTTTATAATATTGGTAATCCATCGAAAGAGCAGATTTTTTGAAAGTTATTTTACATACATAACTTTCACCTTTCTTGTAAATAATAGAAGATAAAGGTACCACAAGCTTTTTATTATCAAATTCACAAGCTGTATTTTCTTGATTATACTCTTTGATATTTACACAAGCATTTTTTTCGTCTTTCACTGTAAATATTTCAAGACCTCCTATTCTAGGAAAAAGTAAAGAGCGTAAGAAAATAAATACAACAAAAATTAAAAAAATAACTACAAATTTCTTCATTAGAACTTTACTTCCACATTCTTTTGCGCTACATCATCATCTGCAAGGTCAAAGAATTCCTTTTTCACAAATTTGAAGAAGTTAGCAATGATATTTCCTGGGAATTGTTCTATTGCAGTATTTAGGTCACGAACATTAGTATTGTAAAATCTGCGTGCTGCTTGGATTTTATTTTCAGTATCAGAAAGTTCTCTTTGTAATTCTAAGAAATTTGTATTAGCTTTTAAATCTGGATACGCTTCAGCAATACCAAATAATCCTGTGACTGCTTGACCTAATATCGCTTCAGACTTTGAATGCTCGCCCATAGTCTTTGCGCCCATAGCGGCTGCACGAGCTTGTGTGACTTTTTCAAAAGCTGTGGACTCATGAGTAGCATAACCTTTAACAGTACTTACTAAGTTAGGAATAAGGTCATATCTCCTCTTTAATTGAACTTCAATATCTGCCCAAGCTTCTTCGGCACGAATACGCCAAGAAATAAATTTATTGTAAAGATAAACTGCCCACAAAACTATAACGATAAGAATTATAAAAATATACATAATGTTTTTGTTGAATTAATGACTAATACCTATATTGTAGCAGAAAAATGCTATTTTGTCTTTTGAGAAGTCTGTCTTTCTTGTATCCAAACAAGTAGAGGAGAAGCTAAGAATATTGAAGAATATGTTCCAAAAAACATACCAGCTGTAAGCATAAGGGCAAAATACTTTGTAGACACAGGTCCAAATAACACTAAAGCAATAAGAGCTAAGATTACAGTAAGTGAAGTAGAGATGGAACGAACGAAAGATTGCTCTAAACTCTTACCCACAATGTCATTGAATGCTATAACTACTCTGTTTTCTTTATTGAGTCTTAGATTCTCGCGGATACGGTCAAAGATAACGATAGTATCTGAAACAGAAAGTCCGAGAATTGTAAGCACAGCAACAACGAAAAGAGTATCGAGCTCAACTCCGAAATAATGAGAGAAAATTACAAATAAACCAGTCGGTATGATGACATCGTGAAGTAATGTGACTATAGCTATCAAGCCATATTTCCAAGAAGAAACTGGATCAGAGGTTTTTCTAAAAGCATAAGCGATAAATAAGATAATTGCGAGAGACACCATAATTAAAGCAAAAATTGCTTTTCTGGTTAATTCTTTCCCAACAGAAGGTCCTACAGAATTAAAGCTAACTTCTTTAAGTGGAGCTTTCCCTTCTTCGCCCAAAGTATTTAAAAGTTTAGTGTGTTCTATTTCAGTTAAATCACGAGATTTTACAATATAACCAAGCTCCCCTGTTGGTTGTAACAATATGTTTCCATAACCAAGATTTTCTAAACTCAAATTGAGTTCTTCTTGAGTAGGGCGAGTAGTATCATAAGCGACTTCTGTCAAAGCTCCTCCTTTAAAATCTATACCAACTTTGAAACCAAAAGACACCATAGAAATAATAGATAAAATTACTAATCCTATAGATATACTTAAGAATATTTTTTTGTGTTTGATTATAAACATCTTATTGTATTATTTTTGACTTTCCACTTGATATTCCACTTGAAAATAAAAATCTAGCCACTTTTCCTTCTCCAACAAATGTCATTGTACTTAAGAATATTTTTGTGATGACAATTGCTGAAAATAAAGAGATAACTACACCAATGCCAAGAGTCAGAGCGAAACCTTTTATAAGTGCTGTTCCGAACCAGTAAAGAATAATAGCAGTTATAATACTTGATGTATTAGAGTCGCGAATTGAAAACCAAGCTCTATCGAAGCCAAGTTTTACTGATTCACTTATACTTTTTCCAGAGCGAAGCTCTTCTTTAATACGTTCAAATATGAGCACATTTGCATCAACTGCAAGTCCCATAGAAATAATAAATCCTGCAATACCTGCAGCAGTCAAAGTTACTGGAATTAATTTAAATACTGCAAGTACAGTGACGACAAATATACAAAGAGATATGACAGCGATAAGTCCTGGCAATCTATACCAAAAGATTAAGAACAGTGCTATCAATAAAAATCCCACAATTCCGGCTTTCACGCCAGCATCTACTGCAGAGCCCCCTAATGTTGCTCCGATGGTTTGTTTTGATAAAAGTGATATAGGCACAGGCAATGCTCCAGAATTAAGTCTACCTACTAATATCTTTGCTTCTACTGGATTAAAAGCGCCTGAAATAACAGCTTGACCATCTAATATTGCATCACGCACTACAGGAGAAGAAATTGGTGAACCATCTAAATATATAGCCACCATTTTACCAATATTGTCTTTCGTGATTTGTGCAAAAAGTTCTGTACCCTTTTCATCAAACTGTAAACTCACCATAGGTTCGCGAGTATTTGGGTTAAATTCCAAAACTGCTTTCTTTAAATATCTACCAGTAAGTTCTGTGGCAACAAATTGCTCAGATAAATCTAGTGTAACTTGGCCATCCTCCCCTACTTTTACTTTTTTAGCAGCATTCGCTGGGGCTTCAACTTTAAATTCCAAAAGCGGAGTCTGTCCAATCATAGCAGTTGCCTTTTCTAAATCTGTCTCTCCAGGTAAGTCCACAATTAATTTTTGCTCTCCACCTGATATCAATCCTCCGCCTTGCACTTGCACCACTGGCTCAGAAACTCCGAATAAATTTACTCTCCTTTCAATAACATCACGAAGAGCATCCATAGAGTCCCCTATTTCTCCGCCTGAAAGAGCACTTACATCTGCTTTATATATCAAATGGCTTCCACCTGATAGGTCAAGACCAAGACGAAATTGATGATTTTGAAGATAAGTGGATGCTTGACCAAATTTAGGATTTAATTTGTATTCTGACTTATAGACAAAAAGAGCAATGGCTATTGCTAAGAGTATTATTATTAAAGCTTTAATTCTTCTCCACCACATAAATATAATCCAATACTATATAAATTAACTAAAAAAAGCAATGTTTATAAAGCCCTAAAAAAATAAGAATAATAAGACCAATACTCCGAAAATAATACGATACCAACCAAATATCTCAAAAGAATTATTTTTAATATAATTAATAAGCCACCTCACAACAAATAAAGCCACTATAAATGCAAACACGAAACCAATACCGAGAGTCCCCCAATCACTTTGTGAGAACGCAAAGCCTGATTTATATAAATCATAAACTGTCGCTCCTAGCATTGTAGGAATTGCTAAAAGAAATGAAAATTCTGTGATAGTGACTTTAGGAATATTTAAAATTCTTCCAGATAAAATTATAGCTAATGACCTAGAAACTCCAGGCACCACTGCAAAAGCTTGTGCCACACCTAATATAAGTAATTTTTTTACGGGTATATCTTTTATATCCAATTCTTTTTCATTCTCTTTATTTTCTTTACTTCTTTTTTCAAAAAATAAAATCACAACTCCACCTAAAACAAGCATACAAGCTGAAAGCACTGTATTGCCTAAAAGAAAATTTTTAATAATTTTATAAAGTAAAAAACCAATAAGTCCTGTCGGAATAAAGGCAATTAAAATATTCTTCGCGTATTGCCAAGAACTAAATAACTTTTCTCTATAGAGATAGACCACAGCAAGTATCGCTCCTAATTGTATAGTGATCTCAAAACTTTTTACAAAATCTGTATTTGAAATACCTAAAAATAATCTTGTTATATCTAGATGCGCTGTAGAAGAAATAGGTAAAAATTCTGTTATCCCTTCTATTACACCTAGAATAATTGTATGGAAGAAACTCATACTACATTTTCTTTTTTGTAAAGTTATTTACTAAAATTGGTACTAGAATTCCTAGAATAAATCCAACTAGTATATCTATTGGAAAATGCACACCTGCAATAACTCTGGCCAAGCCGATAAGTAACGCAAAAAAAATAAAAATATAACCTGTTTTTTTATGAGTAAGATATATAGCAACTGCAAGACCCATAAAAAATGTGGCGTGACCAGAAGGAAAAGCAGGGTCTGTTTCTAAAAACAAAGATTGTACTCCTTGTAATTTTACAAATGGTCTTTCTGCTTGTATAGAATACTTTAAAACTTCTGTGATACCTCTTGCAACTAAAGCTGTAAAGAATACTAAAATAATTTCTTTCCATTTTCTTTTTAACTCAGCTGTCGGATGTTTCTTGCCGAAAATTTCATGATGAAAAAGAAGAAATGTCACAGCACTTACTATAACTATATCTCCAAATGGTTCGGCAATGAAAGTAACTATTTGATCAAAAAAAGTTGATTGATGGGCTAAATTATAAAAAAAATAAAATATTGTTTCGTTCATAAAACTATCTACTTTTGGCTACATTTAAAACATTTTTTAAAAGCATAGCTACAGTCATAGGCCCCACACCGCCTGGCACAGGAGAAATAGCACTTGCCACATCTTTTACTGATTCCAAATCTATGTCTCCAACTATACCACTAGTAGACTCGGAAGTTCCTGCATCAATCAATACAACACCCTGTTTTACCATATCCCCTGTGATGTATTTTCCCTTACCGATGCCAGAGATAATAATATCAGCTTTTTTAATTAATTCTTCTTTATTTTCTGTCTTTCTTGTAATTATTATTGGAGAAAGATTTCTAAAATTTAAGAGGGCTGTAACAGGCCGTCCCACTAACTCTCCTTGGCCTAAAACCACAATATTTTTACCCTGTAAGTCTAAATTTAAGCTATCTAATAATTCCATGCAAGAAAGCGCAGTAGGAAATCCTAAATCTATTTTTCCATTATAAAAGTTTTCACTAGATATAATGCCTAAACAATCCACGTCGAGCTTCGGATCAATAGCATCCAATACTGCCCTTCTATCAATACTCTCTGGCAAAGGGAGTTGGACAATAATTCCACACATATTTGGAATTTTATTTAGAACTTCAATCTCTTTAATTAATTCTTCTGTAGAAATTGAAGACGGAAAATTTGCATTATGAAAATGTATGCCAACTGATTCTGCTCTTTTACCTTTCATTTGGACATATTGCATAGATGCAGGATCTTCTCCCACTAAGACATCACAAAAAACAGGTTGAAATGTCAAAGTTGCTACTTCGTCTTTAACCTTAGCTAAAACTTCCTGACTAATTTTTTTTCCATCAATTATAATCATGCTCCTAAAAATTCATTTTTAATATCATCCCTATGTGCACTTCTACCATACCTTCTAAAACTCATCAAAAGTCCTAAACCGGCAAACTCTGTAATTAAATGCGAACCTCCGTAACTCATAAAAGGAAGTGGAATCCCTGAAATAGGTAATATACCTAAATTCATACCGACATTCACTAGTATATGACTCATAAGCATTATAGCAATACCCATACCAAAAAGTATTTCAAAGTTTGTTGCCCCTAATAATGCATTATTAAGAATACGCCAAATCACCAAGCCAAAAAGTATTAATACTAAAACAGAGCCGACAAAACCCCATTCTTCAGCATAAGCTGCAAAAATAAAATCAGTTTGTGGCTCTGGTAAAAATTTCAATCTTGATTGTGTTCCGAAGCCTATACCTTTGCCCACAACTTCCCCCGAGCCCACAGCAATGGTGGATTGAAAAGCATTATAACCAGAACCGTGAATGTCAGCGAGTGGATTTAAGAAATTCGTAATACGTGCTTTTTGATAATCTGCGAAAACAAAGAACCAAAATGAAGCGAAGATAAGTGCTCCGCCTAAAAATACAACTAGAAGGTGCGTCTTAGAAATACCAGAAACAAGTATCATACCAAACCAAATAAAAAATATAATCATCGCAGAACCAAAGTCTGGCTGAAGTAAAACTAAAATAAAAGGAAGTAAAGCATAAAAGCCAGAAATAAAAATATGTTTAATATTTCGTATTTCTACGTGCCTCCGTGAAAAATACTTTGCCAGTACAAGCACTAAGACTAATTTCATCATATCCGCTGTTTGAAAAGAAAAACCTCCGAAATCAAACCAGCTTTTAGCTCCGTTGGCCACCGATCCTAAAACAAAAAGTAAAAGCAAAATACCTGAAAAAAACAAAAACAGAAAAACTAAAGTATCAGTTCTTTTTAAAAATCTAAAATCAATAAAAGAGAAAGTAAAGAAGATAATAAACGAAATAACAATCCATATAATTTGTTTAGAAAAAAAGTTACCTACATTTTCAGATGCTGAAAAAGACTTCATAGTCACTAATCCAAAAGATAAAAGTGGGATAAGAAAAAAAACTAAAAGCCAATCTATTCTTTTCAATACTGTATCTGCCATTACTTTAGCTTAGTCAAAAATACATTATACATAGGTATTATTTCTTTCACTATAACTGGAGCCGTAAATGGTTCTGGCCAAGTAAAGTTTATATCAACTTTTTGTTCCCCTTTAAGTAAGTCTATAAAAGTATTACTAACATTGATTACATTTCCCATTTGGTCATACAAAATAGCAACAACTGAAACTTCTGGGATTAAATACAGAGAACTATTTGTGACTCTTGCTGTCAACCTCGGGGAAGTATTTTCATCATATAAATTTATATCAGTAATAAAAACTTTCAATTGGTCCATTTGCTCTCTAGAAACTTTCACCCAAGTTGGTTGTTCTAAAAATTCAAAAGTCGTATACACAGGTATACCGTTACCTATGTTTAAAGCTGGTTCAAAAACTGCAAATTTACCTGTAGGCGGAACATATGTTTCCCCTCTTCTCTCTCCGATATAAATATTATCTTTATCCGCAAAACGAAAACGGTATTTCACTTTATAAATAGCTGTGTCTTTATTTTGATTTTCAATATACGCTATAGTATTATATCTTCCATCGGTGACTTTAAAAGATCGGGCCCAATACACTCGGAGCTGATCCACTTCAAAAATACAAGCTCGAGCACAAGAGCCTCCACAGTCCACTCCTGTCTCTACTCCATTTTGTTTACCATCATTGCATGTCGGTGCTTTAGTAATATATGGCCATAAAAAATAAAGTAAGATTGCCAGAAAAAAACCAATAATTATGGTCGCGTATAAGAACTGTCTCTTGAAAGCCCATGTCATATAGCTATTGTAGCATAAAAAATTATTTAGATGGCACTAAGTTCGGCAAAGAATGTAGAACCTTTGTCTTTCCCCTCTGACTCTGCCCAAACACGCCCCCCATGAGCATCCATAATAAGCTTTACTGAGAAAAGCCCATAACCTGTAGAATCTACATTTACTTTCACAGAGTCTTTGCCTCTTCCCCCTTCAGTAAATAAATTCTTCATGTCTTCTCCTGTTATTCCCACACCAGTGTCTTTAACATAAAAAATAACTTTATTATTTTCTTTTTTTAATCCAATATTTACCGTACCTGACTTTGTATATTTCACAGAATTATCTATAAAATTATTTACCATTTCTTTTAACCAAAAGGCGTCTCCTAAAATACTATACACATCATCGTTGATTTCTTTCTCTATCTTTAGTCCTTTCGACTCTGCAGCAGAACTTTTCTCTCCTATAACCTTAAGGACGATTTCTTTCAAATCAATTTTCTTCATATCATATTTCACTGCACCATTTTGCAAATTGGAAGCATTTAATACCATATCAATGGTCTTTATACCATTATCATCAGATTCAAGCCCTGTAGTCGCCATCTTTCTCATCTCTGGAGTAAGTACACCAAAAGAATCATTTAACATTTCAGCAAAGACATATTTCGTGCGAGTAAAAGAACCTTTGACTTTATGAGTAATCAAATGCACCAAACTCTCACGCTGTTGGATAAGGTCTTTTAATTGAATATTTATTTTCTGAAGTTCTTCCTTTTGTTCAATTTCTTTCTTAACAGATTTGGTTAATAACTGACCAAAAACTAAAACAGCCAAAAACGTAAAGCCATTAAGTACAAAATTGGTATTTGATTTAATAAAGAAGAATTGTGAACCAATTAAAAATACTAAACTCCAAACTAGTGCCTGAACTGCAAAAAGTTTAATGTGAAAAATTTTATATCTTATTATTGAGTAACCTAATAAAAAGATAAAGATAATCATTGGGAAATAGCCGTATTGTTCTATTTGATAATCTTGCACTATTCCTAAGTATTTCAAAGCACTAGCTAGAAAGCTTGTGGTTAAAAAGAAAAACAAAAAAGAAACAGAACCAATACCTATTAATAAAATTTTGGGTCTAGACAACTTATCTGACCTTAAGTAATTTTTAATTAAGAAGAAACAGGTGTAAAGTAAAATTAAAATACCTACACCATGATAATAATTAACAAAATTATTTCCTTCAAGTGATGCACAATAAATTAAATCAAATCCGGTAAGATTATAAGTTGTAAATGTTAATAAAATAATTGGTAATATCAATATAAAAAAAGTTAAGTATAAATAAAAAGGAAGTTCTGTTTTTTTAATAAAAATATATAAAAAACGAAAGAATGAAAAATTAATCAGAACGAAAAGTAAGCCGAAAAATGACCAAACGAACATTATTATATCGCTTGAGTTGTTAACCCAAGTTATTAAATCAAATAAAGTCCATAAAGAAAATAAAAAAAGAGGCAGAACTAAAGCACGACTTAATAAAGAAAAACGATCTTGTACTAAAATAAAAACTGCCACAATAATTGAGATAATCAATATTGGTACGTGGGAATAATACAACAACAATGGAACTTCACTGGAAATAAAGAACAAAAATGGTGTTGGGTAATATGGACAAATCATATCTTATTAATTATTTTATAAAGTAATAAAAACATACTATCAAAAAAACTTATATCCTTAAAAAGATATGATTTTAGTATACCATCTTTCGTGTACATAAAAACAATACCAAGTCCTATGGTTATGTTTGAACTTTTAATTTTATTTCTTATTTTAATATTATTTTTACAAAAATGTACTTTTTTAACATAAATTTTTTTACTTAAAATATTAAAAAAACAGTAAAAAAATGGTTCGATATATGGGTAAAGCCCAACCTTGTTGTATATATCAGACGAGGTTTCATTCTGAAAATCAATTACACGATATTTATTGTAATAACCAGTAAAAGAAACTTCTTTGTTTGTTTTAAGTGGTACATAATTACCATTTAAATAATTTAAAATATCAAATACTAATGTTTTTTCTAAAATAGAAGCAATCTTTTTTTCTAAAGAGTACCAATCATCGTTAGATTCTATACTAAAAATATGTTGATTTATTATCAATCCATCATCAATAAATTCATTCAATATAATGTAAGTAAGAGCTGAGTGTTCATCTTTATTTTTTAAAGACCAGAGAGTTGGTAATGCACCACGATACTGTGGCAAAATTGATGGATGTATATTAAGTGTTTTGTACTTCGGTAAATTAATAATCTTATCTGGAACAATGCCCCATGAGTTTATAACCAATAAATCAATTTCATTTTTTTTAAAAAAATAATCAACATACTCAATATCTTCGGTGTCAATTACTTCTATGTTATGCCTTAATATAATATTAAGATATTCTTTATTATTTTTATATAAAGAATTAGAAAGAAAATGTAGTTTATTCCAAATTTTCAAGACGCCTAGAGAGATAAATCTATACTTTTTTTTAAAGTGTAGTTTATATACTATCTTAAACAATTGATCAACCGGATTAAAAGAAAAAGAATAAAAATATTCAAAAAAATTAACACCAATAACATCTAATGATTTACTCTTCGTTAATAAAACTAAAGTTTCATTATTTAACCCCAAAAAAACTACTTTAAAATTGTTCATCTTTTATTGAAACTGTAAATCACTACAATAATTTTCTTCAACCAAGGGGTCACACATAGTTGTTGTGCAATCCATCTCGTTTCCCTGACAAAGTAAACAATTTACGTCGCCAGAAGAACATTTAACAGCATTAAAGGCCTTTTTTTCAACTAATTTAAAATATTTCTCTGATTCATCTATATTGCAGTCCTCTCCCTCTTCTTGGTCACACTCTAATATGAAACAACTCTCTGTGTTTGGATCACAAGCTACTTGATATGAAATCAAGTAATCACGAAGTATAAATATTTTATAAAAAGTAAAAATCACAACTAAGCAAATAATTACTAATATAATTAAATAAAGATTTTTTACTTTTTTTACCATAAAAATATTATACCAGCAATAACTACAACTAACAATTCTTAACTAAGAAACATAAAGACTATTATTTAATCGACTTTTTAACTACTGGTAAGTGGTAATACCAAAAATCATCTGTTTCTAAGTCTATGGCTTCGACTGGAACGATTAACGGTTTTACTCCTGTTAAGTTTATAACATTCTCTAATGCAGGTAAGATAACATTTTTTGTAAAATTACTCTCAGCTTCATTTTTTGAAAATAAAAAATTTTCAAATAAAATACCAAAACAAGTAACTAAAAGAAAGAAATTTGAGTAAAATTCAATAGGTTTTTCATCTTTTTTTACATACCAACTTGTTTCTTCAACGCAAGAGAAATCTTTTAAATTATATAAGTCAAAAAGATTTTTATGGAAGTTAACTAAAGATTCTCCCCATAATGTTTCAACTTCTTTTAACTTTTTACCATTAGATTTATTAAAATCAACAATGGTAATTTTTTCTATACACTCTTGATTGTTTTTATCCTTTTTATTTTGAATTTGTAATTGCCCCAACGAATGTTTGTATTTATTGTTTGAGGTAAACTTGTCATCAAAATATTCAAGGAAAACAGGGTGTAAACCACTTTCTTTTGCTAAAGATATAAACCTTCTGTTTTCAAAATTAGGGGTTGCAAGTTGTCTTGCAATAATTCCACATCTTTTGTTTCTAAATATTTCTGGAATATCTCCTTTAAGTAATTTTTCTATTTTTACTAAAAATTCCTTATCTTTTGATCTCTCATCTAGCAAACGAAGTGCCTCAGAAAGTGGAGTATATACGACTTGGTTAAAAATACTTCTGTCGTCCATAATTAAATTGTAATCATACATTTTTACCATATAACTTATAAAAACAAGATGGCGCTACCTATGGCCATGATGACTAAGGCGACTATTTTGGGATAAAGTATTTGCCAGCTCATGTCTTCTTTTACGATGTGTGGAAATAAATATGTCCCCAAAATAGTTAAAATGAGAAGTATTGCTGGTTGAAAACTTCCAACTACATAAACCAATGCCACAGGAGCTAAAAGCAAAGCAAAGTTTGTCAAAAGATTTCCCGCTATAGACATAAATTCACTAAAAATATTTACTACGAAAATCTTCACTCCCCCTTTTTTATTCATATGCATAAATTCCTTCCTTTGTTTTGCCATAAAAAGAAAAATAAGTATGCCCGTAAATCCCAAACCTAAATATTCCCAAAAAGAAGAAACCCAAAAATTATTCTCTACTGTCACATATTTAAAAATAACTCCCGATGTAGCAACAAATAAAGAAGCGAAAAGCATGTAGAGCAAGGGTTTCTTCCTTAAACTTTTCGCACCCTTACTCCAATTTATAGAAATAACAATCAAACCGATAAAAATCATTATAGACCCTGTAATTTGTTCAGAATTCAAAGTCTCCCCTAAAAACAAATATCCGAGAATATAACCAAATACAGGCACAGTCAGAAACCAAGGCACCACCTTTGAAACTTCTTCAATTTCCAAAGTAAACAAATATAAAACTATCCAAGCCACAGTAAGTGCCCCAGTGAGTAAAAGCAACAACTTATCATTCATTGGAATATTGAAAACATCTGGCACGAAAATAAATATACCGAGAGCTATCACGAGCCCAATCAAACTAGAGAAAATAACCAAGCCTCCAGAACTCCTTTCTTTCTCTTTATCAGAATATTTAGCTATGAGATATTGGTCAGCGATGTTGACTATAGCCCAAAGTAGCGGTGCGCCTATTGCGTATAAAAACCATTGCATGGTGCCATTATATCATTTAAA
>JAUPWJ010000002.1 GCA_030916575.1 Patescibacteria group bacterium
ACACTTTGGACAACGTTCCTTATTTAGATATGAAAACTTATGCTTGCAGTCACATATAACCTGAAACTTCACATCTTGACCAATAAAGTCACCTTCTGGGGATGATATCTTACCTGAATATGTAGTCTCATAACTATCTGTTTTAGGTGTACGCCGATCTAGCAGCATATTCTTTATCTTATTGTGCTGTTCTTCAGTTATTATTCTTGGCAGACTTTTATCTAACTCATATCTCTCCCCGTCATAGTAGAAAAATCCTGCATAGATTGGGTCCTTTAAAATGTAGTTAATACGAGAAGGCATTATTGGACCACCTCCTATCTTTTTTCTTTTGACTGTGGTCAATTTCAGCTCTTCTACAGCATATTTATACATGCTACCGCCTGAATACAGGCCGGTTAGAAACTTCTTAAAGATTATTTTTAAGAGCCCAAATCTAACATCATCTACAAGCCATTTTCTGTTTCCCTTATCGCCTGATTTATCATTTAAAAAACCGAGTGCCGCCAATCCGTGAGGATAACCATTTAATGCTTTTGTTCTCTGCCCTTCCTTAACCATATCTCCTTTGTCGTCACTATCTTTCTTGGAGAAAATAAGCTCAAGAGCGATCATCATTTTATCTGTAGAAGAACCAGTAAAGCATGTTGAATTTGGTGTACGTATATAAAGCAATTTTTTCTCATCCAAAAGCTCTATGATTCTTCCAGCATCAACTGGATTACGAGAAATACGATTAGCTCTAACTACAATAATGGCATTTGCCTTTTTACTCGAAATCAATTTCACCATTTTTTCAAATCCTTCTCGCCCTGTTTTAAAAGCACTTTTACTTTCTTGAATAATTTCTACAACATTTAAACCATTTCTTTCTACGTGATCTGTGATTTCTCTTAATTGAGTTTCCAAAGATTGAATTTGCTTATCTTCATTTTCTGAAGATTTTCTACAATAAACTACATAATTTAATTTACTTGTATCCAAATTTGTATTTTTCATATTTTTATAATTATTAATGAGGCAACGACATGATTCTTAATTGCTACACCAAGAGACCGTCATTGCCTCGTTATTAATTACAAAAACACGTTTTTACTTTTTGTATTTTTGTAGTCTCTTGGTGTAGCCTTATTATCTTAACATAACAAGTGTTTATACTTACTCTCTGCTATTGTGGCTCTCTGTTATATTTATTCTCAGGGAAAAAAACTCTAAAAGCCTTATAAAATAGGGCTTCCTCACAACCACTGGGCGACGGACTCTTCTCTTCTAGTTTTATTAAGTTGTTGTCGCTTCATAACGTGGAATCTTAATTTACTTGTCCAACATTGCTAATAACCACAATGTCACTAAGCCGTTTCCGGTCATTAGTATCGGGTAGGATTAAGAAATTACGATCCTTCCTATTTACCCCGCTGCTTCTTTATTCCCAGAGCCAAAGAAGAATGTCCTTGGTCATCTCTCTATAAAGTCCCTACATTTAATGGCATCCAGAGGGGGGCTGTAGAGTCCGCCTACCACATCCCTCCAGTCAGGATTATTACTAATCCAGATTAATCAACACAAAGTATTGCCTAATCTCGATTAACAACTTCCTTTTTAAGAACTTCAACTAAGCTAACGAGTAATAGAAGACCGATTTTATTTATCTCTTCATCTGTAAAGTCCGCGTCAAAATCTGGACCATACGACTTTTGGAGAGATATACGTAAATCTTTAATTGCATTTACACTTAGCTTCATACCAGTAATAGTAAAAAATACTCCCAGCGATTCTCTCGGGAGAGTATTTTTTACTATTTTAAAACCTAAAAAAACCTTTAAAATATAAAGGTTTTTTTAGGTATAGGATTTTATTTTGTTTTAATTATTTAATCTTTTTTCCACTTTAGACATATCTGGACCATGAACTCTTTGGGGTGTTTTTTAAATTGGACTGTAACATTCTTAGATTTTAATGAAGGAATACTTCTAAAGTTTTTAACAACGAACTCAATTTTATCAAAAACCCCGTCATCATCTTTTGGTCTGCTTTTTTTAAAAATCTTTTCAAATATCACATCAGCCTTGATGGGATTGTTCTTGTTTTCTTGATCGCATATCACCCTAAACAAACGGGAGGGTTGAGTTTCATCACCACCGATTTTAAATGGCTTTTTATTACCAATTTGACAAAAAAGGGACTTGCCGTCCGTCTTATAATTAAAATCTTTTTTATAAATTAAATGTAAGCTATCATCTTCCTCTTCTAAATCACTATATTTTTGGATGAGAACACCCAAACCTTTTAAATCCGATACTATAGAAAACTTTTCGTCAAAAGAACCATCTTTTTGATATATCATTAGAAGACTATTAATTTTTGATGTAGCAACGGCATTTACCCTTATTTTTTCATCAATCTTAAAATCATAATCAGTAAAATCTAAGTCTCGGGATAGATAATCTAGCAGAAGATCACCATTCTTTTTCTTGTAGTTTTCTAACGATTCCATAAATATATTGTGACATTTTTTAAACAAAAGTGCTATAATATGGCCACAACTTAATACAAGGCCTAACCCCTTTAGGAATAAAGGATATGGTCGCAAGTCGAGTAAAGCATAAAAAACCCATCATGGGGTTGCTTTACTCGCCGTATCGGGAAACCGGTATGAGAGACTTCGGTCTCTACCTGTGGTGGGCTTTTTGTATATAAATTTAAAAATATTAAAAAAATGGAAAAAACAGAAATAAAAAAGGAAGAAAACAATAAGTTAGAGTTTTGGAAAAATATATTAATTGGATTTATACCTGCGAATATAATTATTATGATTCTTAAAGATGTTGGTATACATGGAGTAATTGTAACAATCGGTTGTATATATTTATCTGGCCAAGTGGTTGGATTAATAAGAAAAAGAATGAAAAAGAAAAAAACTATATAAATGATGTAGTGATACCTGGGATGAAAAAATATAAACCGCGCTTAATTAGTATTATTTGATATATGGCACACATAATTTTTCTAGAGTGTTCAAATAAATGTGGATTTTTTCAAAGACAAGGTGGAAGATTTCCTTTTTACACAAAAGACGGCGAGCTTGAGTTTCCAATGGTCCCAATACCACCAAATGAGCAGAAACTGATCGAGGGTTATAGATATGAAAAACTCTGTAGAAATTGTAGAAAATCGGTAACTGTTTACGAATATAACGATAGTGAAGAATCAAAGAAATGTCCAGATTGTAACGGAACAGATTTCATAGAATCGGGTGATATTTGTCCAGCATGTAACGAGGGAGAGATTTTTGTGGACCAGTCGAAGGTTGCCATGTTCTAAGTCTAAGAAGATTATAAGCTAAGTATAATTTAATATGATAAAGAGATTAAAAAATACAATAACGAATCTAAGGGATAACTTTTCAGAGGAATGGCACGATAATGGTTTTTCAATGACAATATTTATCTTGGTTACAGTTGGATCTGTTTTGCTATCGCGCTAAGTCGCCAATTTCTTTTGAAACCGACTCAAACAAATATTAATTATGATTATCACCCTACCTAGATATTGGGACCAAGAAGTTATCCTAGCCCGAGGACACTGTAACCGTGTCTATTTATATTTGGTCCAAGATTTCAATAAATTAAAGGAAGAGATTGAGGAAAGAAAGGTTAAATATGGGACCAGATACGAGGCTTTCCGTAAGTTCGTTGATATGGGGCAAGCTCCGGAACGAAGATGATGAGATGGATGTCTTGAAAGCCATGGAATATGTATCCTCGGCACGACAGATGTTCGGAGTTGAGCCAAATTGCCTTCATCCTAAAAACGCCAGAAGGCTGTCTCATCAAGGTGAACACTGCGATGATTGTGGTAAGCACTTTTGACCACAGTACAGAAGAATGCGAAGGGCCACTCGAAAGAGTGGCTCTTTTTCTTTTAATCCCCTCTCACCGAATCTCGAACCTCCGCCCACATTCGGAGCCATGAAAAAACACCTTGTTAGTCAGGGTGTTTTTTCTATACCTTTCTAGGAGTTCGAACATGGTATACTGAAATAATGAAAGACATTAAACGAAGCTTTGATATACTCACCAAAGAGCAAAAAGAGAAAAGTATTAACGATATTATTGCATTCTATCTTGATGAACGAGATGAACACGTCGGTATTATTGGTGCAAACAACCTTCTAGATATGATTCTTCAGGATATTGCGCCTCATGTATACAACAATGCAATTGAAGATACTCAGAAGTTGCTTACAAAACAAACTGAGGAATTTGATTTTGAACTAAACCTATTGAAGAAATAGTATTGTTACTTTTTAGGAATCGTCCTATGTTCTTCTTTGACTTGGTATAGCCCTACGCGGTTCCCTTCGCTGTCTTCAAAAATTGATATATGGCCGTATCCAATGTCTTTTTTAGGCACATGGATTTTTCCACCATTTGTTTCTATTTTTTCGATAATCTCATCAATAGTGGGCGTACCGAAATAAATCGTCGTACCCTCGAGACTCGGTTTATAACCGTATCCCTTCATAAGTCCTCCACTTGCACCCATGACTCCAATATTCATCGGAAATGAAAGCATCTCATACCCTGCATTTGTCTCTGGAACCATCTCAAAACCAAAGACGGCTTCATAAAAAGCTTTTGCCCGTACAAGATCAATCGCTGGAAGCTCAAACCAACTTACTGGATTATTCATAACAATTTTTAATTAATTTTAATAGATTAATTATAGCAAACTCATTCGAACATCGTCCCACGTTCGGAGCCAGTTAGGACTACTAGCTAGTTCTAATACAAGATTGAAGGGAGAAGCTATAGTAAAATATAGCTTTTTTTCTTTTACGGTCGGGTTCTGAAGTATGTAATTTAAAAACTGTCTTTTTCTAGCAGGTTCAGAACTATTATCAAAAATTGTTTTTGCTTTGCGTGCTACAGAAATAACTGTGGCAACGGTTGTTTGATAGTTATGGTCTGCTTTTGAGTGCTCTGACATTTCAATTTCAAGTGTTTGTATTTGGTCCTGATACTCTTGATGCTTTTTGTCATAGACATCCTTAGTAATACTCTGGTCCAAATATGCCTCAAGCAATCTATCTTGTTTTAATTTCAATTTATTATACTCAGTTTGTATTCTGCTTATTTGTGCCTTATGGAATACAACCTCCATTTCAGTATTCTTTCTGATCTCATTTACAAGTTGGTTCTGTGCTTTCTCTGTAATGCTTTCAAATCGCTCTAAAACCTCATATACAGGCTTTAAGAGCTCATTTTCTGGTATATACACTCTCTTGCATATTCCCTTTGCGTTTGTGCAAGAATAATATACAAACTTCCCTTTTTTGATCTCAGCACTTATTGAACATCCGCAATTATGGCATCTCAACAGACCTTTGAATATAAAGTCCTTAGAAACCACCTTAGAAGGCTTATTACGGCGTTTTAAGCGTATTTCTTGGCACTTATCAAAGAGTTCTTTAGAAATCATTTTAGGATATATATGAGCATAATTACCGTACTTCTTTGACATAGCTATTCCACAGTAAAAACTATCCTTTAGAATATTTTCAATACCGCTTTTTGAAATCTTATTTCCTTTAAGAGTTCTTAAACCAAGTTCTGTTATTTTATTTTTTACAGTCTCAAGAGAGTGCTCACCTGTGGCATATAGCTCAAACATCTTCTGGACCAAATAACCTCTTTCAGGATCAATCTCAATAGTTTTTCGTAAACGCTTTTCTTCGTCCAAAGAAATATTTAAATATCCTAAACGGACCGCCCCTGTCCATTCACCATTTCTTCGTTTCTGCTCAAAGGCTCGTTTAACATTATCACCTATGGCATCAGAGTAGTACTTAGCTAGTCCTAATTTTATTCCAAAGGCAAACTTATCACTTGCCGACATTTTATCGTCTATTACTTGCCCATCTGAGACAAAGTGCAGTTCTATTTTGTTTTCTATTGCCAGATCATAAAGTTTAGCAACTCTTTTATCAAATATATTTCTTGATAACCGATCAACTTTATCAAAGCCAACAGCAATTTTTTCTTTCTTAGAGGCTTCTACGATAAAATCCATTATTTCGTCAAAAGTATCTCTTTTTAATTTATAGGCACTTTCTACGAAATTAAATCTTTTTATTATTTCATATTTTCTATTAGCAAAATAAGCATCCATCCTAAAGTTTTGAGCTTCAGGAGAGTTTTCTGTTTGCTCTTCTGTGGATACTCTTGATACGTTTATTGCTTTCATATTTTATTGAACCTGCCTTTTATTTCCGTAAATTATATATAAAATAATTTTATTATAGATAAATACCGCAACGAATATATATATCAATAGCCCAATAAAAATTCCAAAGATGTTAAAGATAAACCCAATAAAATTATTATCATACTTATAGATAATATATTTATTAGTATCTACAGCTCTTAAGAATGTATACTGAGAAGTAGACCCATCATCATTTTCAATATTATAACTATCAACCATCACACACCTTATGTCGTTTATGTTCAAATACGAAGCGAATGCATCTATATTAGTAGACAATGTGTAGAAAGTTGGATTAGTTGTAGAAAATAACTTTATATCGTTTTCAATAGCTATTTCTTTTATTTGTTTGTCTAATTTAGAGGAACAAAAACTTTCTGTATCTGCAACAAACACTGGAGAAGAGTATGGCAATAAAAGTTCTTTATTCTTTAGGTTGGGGAAATACCCATCAGTGTATAATTCACTATCACTAATTATTTCTTTGTAATTATAAAGCTCATTTATTGAAACTATTTTGTCAGTATAATCACTGCTATTTAATTTGCCTGACACAGTGTTGGCATAGCTCCATTGATTAACGATACTTGGATAAGAATTTACCAAGGAAACAACTGCATATATTGCCAGAGAAATTACAGATAAAATAAACACGACTTTTAAAAACCTGTGCCACCACTTCCTACTTAATTCTAAATCCTCACGATATAACCAAGATGATATTTTTTTCATATATTTATATATTAATAATTATTAGAATTTCTTCTTCTGACCTCAAAATAAATCATAATTAGTAAAAAAATTATGATCGTGGTTGGAGAAATAGACATACCACTAATAAGAGAAATTAGTATTCCTGCTACAATTGCCATACCAGCAATACTTAATAAATAGGCTAATACTTTCCCAAATCTGAAAAATAAATAACTGAATGTTGAGTCAGTGTATATAAAATTATCATCATATCCATCATAAAATTTATAATTTGGATTTTCTCGATGTATTTCATACTTTATTGCTCGTATTTTTTGCCATTTATCTTCAATAGAAAGAGCCCAGACAACCAAAAGCCCGAGTGCTCCTATAATCAGTATGGCTGTATTAAATCCATTCATCACATATTCTTTTTCGTTAGAAAAATAAATTATTAACACATATAATCCTGCTCCAAAAAATATAAGAACAGGCATTGCGGTCCATCTCGTTTTTAACATAGGACTACTATATTTTTCTTTTTCTTTTCTCTTTAACTCTTTTTCTAAAATCAACTTTTTTTCTCTTTCCGCCTCGTTAATCTCTTCTTTTTTAGGTTTATTTAAAATTTTTCTGTTACGAAATATTAGATACTTGGCACCACCATGAATTACACTTCTTGCACAAGTGATGACATAGAGTACAGCAGGGATAGAAAATAGGACTATGAGTGCCCAAAACGAAGTATAGCTATTACTGTTCGATGGATATATGGCCATACCCACCAAAGAGAGTAAACAAGTTATAAATGTTAGTAATCCTAAAACTCTAATTGGTGATACTTCAATTATTTTATTATTATCCATAAAAAATTATTTTGTCTTAATTTTATTAAGAAAGTTATCAAAGTCCTTTTTCTCTATTCTAAACTCACGACCAAGCTTATATGCCTTTAAACGACCTGCTTTTATATATCGGTAAATCGTCATAATATTTACCTCTAACTGTTTAGCTAGATCCTCTGCTTTATAAAATGGTTTATTCTTGTTTTGCATTTTTGTATTTTTTAATTTCTTCAAAATAAGCCTCTTCATCTATCTCTTTATCAAGAAACTCTCTTGCGGAAAATTTACAGTCCTCAGCTCTTATAAATGGGTCGTCTCCAAACATAGCCCATTGGGCTGTTACATCCCTTAATGTCATTCCATCCTTATAAATATAAGCGAGACTATCTAGTAGTATTTCCTTACATTTATTTATAGCATCTTCTGCATTATCAAATTCAGCTTGCTTTTGATAACTATTAGGGTCAAGCATAGCGTGATAATTGTCATCTATCCAAACCTCATATTTTTTATTAGTTGAATCCATGCTTTTATTATACTTTACAATGCTTTACATATCAATTTCTAGTCAGTGGACATCTTTTTATGCTTATACGGCTTATATTCGTCAAGACTTTTATCTATCTGCGTAACCCAATCTCGGAGATTATTTTTTGCTATTAATTCACTTGCATCCTGCATATCTTTTGCAATTCTGTACCAAGTTCTATCGTGGGAATATTTTGAAATAATCGTCCGAAGTTGCCTTAATCCATTCTCATCTTTTGCTAACATAAACAGTCCAAGTAAGTATATTGCCTTCTTTGGTTTTAAATCTTTTTCCGCTAAAAATAAAGTTCTTAGTGCATCTTTTATACTTATTGATAAAGAAAAGATGCCAAAATTACGATCTTTGATAACCTTTTTCCAGTAATCTATAACAACCCTTTTACTCATTTCAACGTTAAACACTTGCTTGAAGGATGGGTTTTTTTGATAACCTAAATTTTCAATAATTTTATTCATTTTTTGCTTTTGGCTTAATCTAACCTCAAACCTAATAACTTCTTTTGGTCCATTCTCTTTAAGTTCTGAAAATAGGCTTTTCTGGTATAGCGTTTGGTCCTTGTCTATTGCCCTCTTTTTGCTTTTATTTAAATCGGACATTTTGTCATAAATAACAAACTGATGAGAGGTTGCGTGAGCATATAAACTTTGTCCGTCGTTAATAAATCTTGTCTTTGCAAAATCAAAACTCTTTCGTAAATCAACCTTATTCATTTCAGAAATTAAATGACCGACTGTATATCCCTCTTGAATAACTATATTCTTTGAAAAATGGACCGAGCTTACAGGGGCATTTTCGAGTAATGGCTTTGAAACTATTACGCCCATAGATTTTAGCCTGTCCTGTAAAGTTTCAATTACGCTAATAAAATCTTTTTCTTCAAGTTCTTCTAGGTTGTTAAGATATATAAGTTTTGGGACCGAAAATTCCATTCTTACATTCGCTTCTTGAGAGAAATTACGTCTGTAACCAGTCAGACGTGGAAAATATTTTCCAGTTTCTTTTTCTGCCTTACTGGGATTACGGACAAACTTTTCATAATGATCTGTTTTAGAATATAGTTCCCAGTTTGAAATACCCTGAAGAAAAGACATTTGGTTTTTTGGTATTAATAAACATATTGTATCAATCATTTTTTGTCTTTTTTAATCTGATAATGAGGCAGAATTTTGTTTTTTATCTTCCTCTATAAGCCATACAAAAGCACCGACCAGCCTTTGCTTTTCTTCTAAAGAAAGATCATCTATTTCGAAATCATTCTCGATTTCTTTTTTAAAAACAATTTCCTGCATAAAAATAACCCATAGGTTATGCCTACAGGTTATTCTTTCTTTACTTTGATGTATAAGAATTAACTAATATCATTTAATTTCTTATTTCTTTTTCTTTTTTCAAGACTGATTATCTTACCAATATGACCGTCATCTAGATATTCTTTGAATTTTAAAGCCAACATCTCTCTTATTTTTGAAATTGGTAAGTTTCTATTATCAAAAATAAAATCATCTCTTTCTCTGTGTTTTTTTGTTCTAATTTTAAAGCTTCTATTTTCTTCAGACTTAGCATATTTTTTTATATGGACCCATTTTTTTGATATAAAATCTTTTAACTGGTTTTGAGATATTTCTGGATTTATAAATAAAGCTACGGGGTATTTTTTAGACACAAACTCAAAATGATCGTACAAACATTTTAAAAGAAAATGATCTTCATTATCATACTCACTAAGCGTTGTAGGAATATGCTCTATTTTAAATAAGTCATTTTCATCATCAAACATTTCAACTGGTATATCAAATTTTCTATTAAAAAAGACATACATCCTTAGGTTAATTTTAATATATCTACTATCAAAACATTTATGGTGAGCAAATCCATTACATGCATTAATTATTCCAAGTTGAATACTTTTGCCTTTATTTTCTCCCTCCAATAGAGACTTCTCTGTAATATGGAATTCCACTTTTGGAACATAGAAATCTAGAATAATCTCTTCTTCAATAGACTTTAGATGCTCTTTTGTCAGCTCTAAACCATCTTTTGGTAGTCCTAAAATCTCTCTCATTTTCTTAATAAAATCCAAGGTTTCTTCTTTTCTAATGAATTCCTCAAATAGATCTTTAGTATAGAGAGATGATTTAGCCTCTTTCTTTTTCATATTCTTTACTTTACTTTACAATCTAATATAATTCAAGTGTTATGGAGACAGAAAAGGAAGAAATAAATAATAAAATTATTAATTCTTTTACTTTATATTTAGATGAAACAGGGGATCATCTTTTATATTCAGAGGAAGAATATATTAAAAATCCAGATTTAGAAAGCCATTGCTCTCTGATGGGCTTTATAGTTCCAGACAACAATAAAAATCAACTAAAAAAAGAAATGTCTGAGCTTAAAAAATATTTTTGGAGGACAGATGATGTTGTCCTGCATAGCGTTGAAATAAGACACCGAAAAGGATTATTTGCTATTTTCCATTATGGCCCGAAGCTATATGATGAGTTTAAGATAAAAATAATTGAAATTATAAAGTCTGTAAAACCCAAAATAGTTTGCTCTTCTTTAGACAAAAGAACTTGGATAAAAAGATATCCCCGAAAATGGCATTTTAAAGATGATCCGTACGAACAGGCATTTATCTTTTTACTAGAAAAATATGCATGGTTTCTAAATACACAGTCTGGGGAAAATGTAGTCGGAAAAATTTCTTTAGAGAAAAGAACCCCTGAAAAAGATAGGGCTATTAAAAAAGCTTATTTTTGGACGATAAATAACGGAACTCAGTATAAGAATAAAGATTACTTTAAAAAACTTTCTAGAAAAATAGATTTTAAAGATAAAAGATTTAATATTGCAGGATCACAATTAAGTGACTATTGTTCATATCCTTTTTATGTTAATCATAAATATCCTGAGAGAGATAATAAGCTATACAGTCTACTGTCTGAATATATTCATTTTCATAAAAAATGGCCTGTTTAAGGCAACACAAAAGGGCCATTACAGACCCTTTTGCACCCCCCATACGAAGGGAAAATATCACTAAATGATACTTTTATATTATACAAAAATAGTAAAAATTGTATAGCATTTTAAAAAAAACTGGCTCTAGGGTTCAAGTATCGGAAATAATCCCCAAATACCGCTAAAGTGTAAATCACTTTTAATCTTGGTCCAATTTGCAGTTCTAAACTTGTCCAATAGAGGGAGCCACGTCAAAAACAGCTCTTTTTAAAAGAGCTGTTTTTGTATGGAAATGATATAAAATGAGCAAAAGTATTTTTGTTGATTGGTGTATCCAAATCTAAATACCTCTCTTAATAACTCTATCTTATTCCTGATTTGAGTTTTCCAAATATTCTTCTTCGGTAACTTTATAGGTTGAAGAGAAATAGCTATTTTTATCTCGTGAATATCGCTTGTCCAAAACCTCAAAGGTCGCCGGGTCTGCCCCAGGTATTATTTGCGTTCCAGTATAAACATTGTTCTTATCTTTAGCATAATGCGGTGGAGAGTCTTTATGTTGAATCTCCTCAAATGTTTTGCCGTCTGCTCCTTTTATCCAATGCATTTTATCTACCCATGAATTAGGGTAGCCGAACTGATGGAAATAAACTCTACTACCAGCAATTGCGTAAGGACTTTGAAATATTCTCCCTTTATGACCGTTATATTCATACTCTTTTACTTCTAAATTACGACGAGCAATTTGTTTGTAAATAAAATTCTGACCAATATAAATGATTAAGATAAAAATAGGGACAAGCCAAATGTATATAAATTTTATTTTCTTCATAGATTTATTAAATAACATAGTCGTATAATATCAGTTTAAACAGAGATTTACTATTTGTCATAATATGTGCCCTTTTTATTTAGTAGTTCTAAAGTGCATAATCTGGAAACATCTCAAAAACTTTTGAAAATTCCAATTCCCTCTTAATTTCATTCCAGTTTAAAGTTCTGAACGTATCCACTAGAGGGAGCATAATAAAAAAAGTCCTATGTTATAGGACTTTTTTTATTATTTAAATTCAAAACTTTTTACCATATCTTCTAGAATCTTTACTATAAAAGCAGTATCGAACTCTTTAATATTTTGCTCCGGACTATAGTTTCCTATATTAGTCGAATGGATTGTATATTCAACAGCGTAGCAAATGCCCTCGTGCATAGTTCGATAACTTGTAGTGTCGTAATAGTTCCCTGCTCCTGCGTTGGTTAGGGTAATCTTTTTAAAAACAACATCGTTAATTGTTACTTCTCCTTTTGCTCGTTCGCCATTTGTCGGAAGCAAGCAGTCGGTTATAGCGACTGAGTCAGAGCTTGATCCGACGGTGAATTTTGCCTCTCTAAAATTCGTATTAGGTTGCAGAGATCCTGGAATAAGTATTCCAACATGAAAACCTCCATCTGTCTCTGTGTTAGTACGCCAAGTAGAAGTTTCGTTATAATCTTTAGCGATTACATCTTTTTGATACTCGAGAGTAAAATCAGTATTAGTAAATATTCCTGTGGTCGTATCGACTTCTGTAGTCGGAGGCGTTTCTTTTACAGGAAGATCTCCCGCTTGTTTTGATTTATTAATTTGATAAACACCAAACCAGGCCAAGGCTATGAACGCAACAGATATAAGAACTTTTTTAAAAATTTGCATATATTGAAGTATACCACCATCTAGGTTTTATATCTTTTTGATAGCTACTGCCCACACCGAAGTTTCTTGCTATAATAACCCAATGAAAAATCTTCCGAATATTCTGGCTTTTGTTGGCTTTGCTGTTATATGTGCAATAGCCTTTTTGTCCCCAAAAGAGCAAGTAGAGGTGGCGGGTATAACGCAAGAAATCCCAGAAAAAAAAGAAGACTCCTACCCTGTAAAAATTTCCATCGAAAGTATTGGGGTGAATGCACCCATAGAATCTGTTGGGATTTTAGATGGCGCTATGGCTGTGCCAACTTTTGGTCACAATGTTGGCTGGTATAGTTTAGGGACGCGCCCAGGAGAAGTCGGAAGTGCAGTACTCGCAGGGCATGTAAATTGGATGAACGGAGAAGATGCGGTGTTTACTAATTTAAAAAATATAAAAATAGGTGACACTATAAGCGTGACAAATAATTATGGACAGATAGTTCATTTTGCCGTCACGGATATCCAAAGCTTTCCGCTTTACACGGACACCACGGAAATATTTTCTTCATCGGATGGAATCGTCCGCCTGAACCTAATTACTTGCAATGGATCATGGAGCGACTGGCTAAATACGCATGATTCAAGGCTTGTTGTTTTCGCAGAAAAAATTTATTAAAAAATTTAAAAGCCTCACCTTTCGGTGAGGCTTTTAAATTTAGATAGATTACTTAGTTGGCTTAAATCCAGTCTTTGGAAAATCTGGATTTACTGGCGCCTCAGGGTTTGTAGTCTCATCCCCTGGTATTGTAATACCTTCATCTGGTCCACCTGTACCCAAGATAACTTCTCCTGTTACTGGATCTATTTGAGGTTCAGTAGAAGGGTCACTCTTTTTAGGTTTTGCGATGGCAATAATAGCAATAATCGCAACAGCTACTCCTAAAATAATCAAAGCAGTTTTAGTGTTCATATAAATTTAAAATAAATTTTACTTATCTGATAATGTAACTATTTCGTGAACTAAACGAAAATAGCAGTACTTATATTATATACC
The DNA here is from genome assembly GCA_030916575.1 of Patescibacteria group bacterium. Classification (GTDB taxonomy): domain Bacteria; phylum Patescibacteriota; class Minisyncoccia; order Phycocordibacterales; family UBA9973; genus UBA9973. Next base: position 14,043 of record JAUPWJ010000002.1, read on the forward strand.
TAGCAATAACAAAAAGATATCAATGATCGCCAAGGCAAGAGACACTATCTATTTCATCTTATTAACTGTATAATTAGACTAGAATTAACTTATATAGTCAAGTTTGTTAATTAATTATTAAGTAACCAACTTTTATATGATTACAACTATCGCGATTATTTTACTTATTTTGTGGGCTCTTGGATTTATTGGTTTTGGGGTTTTAGGAGGATTTATTCACATCCTTTTGGTGGTGGCAATTGTGCTAATTCTAATTAGAGTAATTAAAGGAGAAAACCCGCTGAAATAAATTTAATTTTTAAAGTCTAAGAAAAAACCTCGGAGTGATTTCAACCAAAAATAAAATAATAATTACTTTTATTATTACTATTTGTATAGGCTTTTTTGTGCTGACTAAATCACAGAGCAAGGAGCCGGTCAAAGTTACTGAAAATACGGAAGAAGAAAGCACTAGTAAAAGTGTATTCGAAAAAATCTTAAGCTCATCTAAAAAAGATGTTCCAGAAATTAATAACTACTATTCTTTAACATTGGTCACAGAAAAACCGTTTGATGAACTAGCGCAGTATGTCGACGGCGCGGATCTAGAAAATACTTTAAAACTAAATCGTATAAATAGTGAGTTTTTAAAACAAGGAGATACTCTTGTTTTGTCTTACGATATTAAGGATTTTTTATATCTCTCCCCTTTTCCAAAAGAATTATCAATATCGAAAGAAATACCCAAACTTCTACTAATATCACAAAAAGTTCAAGCTTTTGGGGTTTATGAATATGGAGACCTAGTAAGATGGGGCCCTGTAAGTAGCGGAAAAGAACTTACTCCGACAGAAAGCTATTTATATTTCACAAACTGGAAAGCAAAAGAAGCTGTCAGTACTTTTGACGATGAATGGATAATGAAATGGAATTTCAACCTAGATAATTTAAAAGGAATAGGGATGCATCAATATGAAATGCCCGGATATCCAGCAAGCCACTCTTGCGTTCGAATGTTCGAAGAAGATGCAAAATGGCTATATGATTGGGCGGACCAATGGATTGTTTCAAGAGATGAACAAAGAGTTCTTGCTAGCGGAACCCCTGTAATTATTTTTGGATACTATGATTATGATCAAACCGCTCCTTGGAAAAATTTACCAGTAAGCCAAGATGCCACGAAAATAGACTTGGAAACATTAAACAACACCGTTTCTTTTTACAAAGAGAAGATTATTAAAGAAATGGAAAAAAGAAATAGTTTACTAAAAAATTAGCCTAAAAATACTTTTTCACATATATTTTCCTTATGATATAATGCAAGACCAATTATAAATTAATTTAAATCTATATGAACGAAAAAATAAAATTGTCTATTATTTTAGGAAGTGTGCGGATAGGACGTTTCGGAGACAAGCCAGCAAAAATGCTAAAAGAAATAGCAGAAAATATGAGTGATTTTGAAGTTAGTTTTATAGATTTAAAAGAAGAAAATCTACCAAACTTTGAGTCAGCTGTTTCTCCAGCCTATATCACAAACCAGGATTACGGTAATGAAAAAATAAATTCTTTCGCAAATAAAATAAGAATGGCTGACGCTTTTGTTATGATAAGCCCAGAATACAACCACGGATATTCTTCTGCGATAAAAAACGCTATCGATTCTATTTATATAGAGTGGAACAAAAAGCCAGTTGGATTCCTATCTTATGGAAGCGCTGGAGGAGCGCGCGCTGTAGAACAGCTTCGTGAAGTTGCAGTAGAGCTTCAAATGGCGCCGATTAGAAACGGAGTTCATATTATGTCACCATGGAATTTAGTGGACGAGACTGGGAATTTAAAACCTGGCGCCCTCGATGAATATGAAAAGCCAATGCACAATATGCTAGAACAACTTATCTGGTGGGCGAAAGCTCTGAGGACAGCAAGAAATAGTTAAAAACAAAAAACACCCAAATGGGTGTTTTTTGTTTTTATTAAATTGTGAGCACGAGTAAAGTATTCGTACTTCCAACTTTTCCAAATGGCATACCGGCAGAGAGAACAACTTTTTCGCCCTTTTTAGCAATATTGTTAT
>JAUPWJ010000003.1 GCA_030916575.1 Patescibacteria group bacterium
CCGATCTACTGATGCTAACTCAATATTTTGCTGTTTAAGAGCATCAGCCATAATTTTTGCCTGCGTATAGGTCTTTTGAGCAGACTTTGCAAGACTAATTCCAGGCACAATAAGCCCGAAAGTTAAAAGAAGTGCAATAACGAGAAATATTCCCGTCATCATTCCAAGATTTTTTCTACTAAGTTGAAATCTTTTTCTTGTACGTTTTTTGTTACTCATATCGTCACCATCAGTCTTTGACTGGAGTCTACTTCTTGTTCTTGATATCAAATCTATCTTCTCAAATCCTGACATAGGTCCTTTAATGATACATTTACCAGTTTTTTATGTCAAATTACTAGAGTGCACCTTTGCCAGAAATCATTGCCCAAGGAGTACGCGCAATTATAATAAAATCATATAAAATTGATCTTTTTCTCACGTATTCTGCATCCATTTGAATTCGTTTATCAAAATTAATCTGACTTCGCCCAGACACTTGCCAATATCCGGTAAGACCTGGTTTGACTGATAATACAACTTTCACCGAATCCTGTGTTTCTGGATACTTTTTCTGTTGCTCACGTAGTTCATCAGGATAATATGCCCTAGGTCCAACAAGACTCATATCCCCTTTTAAGATATTAAAAAGTTGTGGAACCTCATCAAGTGAAAACTTTCTTATGTATTTCCCTACAATAGTAATTCTAGGATCATTCTTTAATTTGTAGCTACCTTGCTTATACATTTCATATAACTTTGCAAATTCTGGATCTTCTCTCAAAATTGTATGAGCATTTTGAATCATTGATCGAAACTTAAACATTTTAAATGGTTTACCATTTTTTCCTACTCTTTCAGGTGTATCAGCTAAGACGGGACCAGGTGTATTTAATTTAATAGCTGCAGCAACAATAATTATTAATGGAGAAAATATAAAAATGAGAACTAATGCAAAAAAAACATCGAGAAGACGTTTGAGAAGTTCATAAAATTCACTTTTTTTAATCTCTTTATAGGGCATGGGTTTTAGGCGAGATGCTCATGTGGTGTACCCGCAAGATTCTCAACAAGCTTTTTAATTTTGGGTACGGATTGTTTTGGACAAATAAGTATGACATCGTCTGTATTAATAATAAGCATCTCAGATAAATCTATACCAACTACCAACTTCTCTGTATAGTTAAATGCTAATGAATCCTCAGTGTCTTCTAAAAGAACATTTCCTTTTGTTATATTTTGAGAGACTTCTTCTGACAGTGCCTCTTTTAATGCATCCCATGCACCGATATCACTCCATCCAAGATCTGTTGCAATAACATACATGTCATCAGGAGACATTTTAACAAGAATTGCATCATCAAAACTGATCTTTTCAAGAGTAGGATAAATTTCCTCAAGAGTTTGCTCATATGCATCCGTTCCCCATGTGTCACGAATTTTCATCAATTGAGAATACATTTCTGGAGCATACTCTTCAAATAAATTGACGAGAATTCGAGGAGTTGTAACAAAATATCCTAAATTCCACACAAATGAAGCATTTTTGAAAAATAGTTGAGCGTCTTCAAGCTTTGGTCTGTATCTCAATCTTTGAAATCTATAGACATCTGCACCGTTTTCTTCTTTTATTTTCTCACCCAGCTCAATCCATCCTAAATTTTGATTTGCAAATCGAGGCTTTTGTGCGATAAAAACAAATTTACCATTGTCATCAAGAACATTTGATTCAGCCATACGAAGTACCTGTCGAAACATCTCCTCATTTTTAACAAGGTGATCACTCCATAAAATTGCAATAGGTTCATCACTAAATTTTTTATCAAGTAAAAAAGCGTTCAACCCAATTGCTGGACCGACGTCGCGCATTGCAGGTTCCAATATAAAATTATCTGCAGGAATCATAGGGAGCTGTTCTCTTACAACATCGGAGTAGTGTTTTCCTGTAGCAACATAAATATCCTCAGGCTTAAATGATGGAAGAAGTCTATTAATTGTCGACTGAAGCGTTGACTCCTCGCCAATTATTTGTCCGAATTGTTTTGGAGTATTTTTACGAGATAGAGGCCAAAGTCTTGATCCAACGCCTCCTGCAAATACAATTATTTTCATAAACTATGAAAGTATTATATCCATAATATTATTATTTAGCAAAGACATTTGCAATATACTCTGTCATTCTTCTTTTAAATATTTCTTGAGAAAAAGTATATGCGTGTTTTTGTAGCTCTATTGATGAAAATTTTATCTTTTCACTTAAAAGTATTGCTTCAGAAAGTGATTCTCTACTTTGTCTATCAAAAAGAATTCCTGTTTTTTTATTTTGAATAATATCTTTTGCACCACCTTTATTATATGCAATTACTGGTATACCAAAGCCCAGTGCCTCAACCATTGTAATTCCAAAATCTTCAAGTCCAGGAAAAAGAAGTGCTTTAGCTGAAACATAATATTGTCTTAAAACATCATCAGAAACATAACCAATAAATGTTATTGTTGGACCTGCGATACTTCGAAGATATTTTTCTTCACTTCCCTTTCCAATAATAATCAGCTTTTTTCTCATTTTATTGCAAGCTTTGATTGCAAGGTCTACTCTTTTATATGGTACAAGACGTGAAACAACCAGATAATATTCTCCTTCTTTTTTATTCTTTTCTACCTCGCTCACTCCCTCGAATAGTGATACAGGTGGGTGAATGATCTCACTGTCTGAATGATAATATTTTTTAATTCTTTCCTTTACTTCATTTGATATAGCGATATATGCATCTGGTCTTGTACAACTCACTTTGTCCCATGAGCGAAGATAAGAGACAGCAGGATAAGACAATATTTTTATAAACTTCTGTGAGAAATATTCTTTATAACCACTCCACAAATAACGTGTTGGAGTTAAGCAATAACAGATATGTCGAGTCTGAGGTTTGGTAATAATTCCTTTTGCAGCTTCACTGGTAACAGAAATGACTAAATCAAATTCATCAAAACTAAATGACTCGAATGCAATAGGCATGAGCACTGGGTATAATTCATGTGCTTTTTTTGCAAATGGTGCATGTTGAAGAAATGAAGGAATGACCTTTATATCATCAGCCCACCCTGCCGTCTCTGGATTGTAAACAGATGTAAAGAGTGGTGCGTCAGGAAAAAGTTGATGGAGGGCAAGCATAACTCTTTCTGCACCACCCCATTTATTGACCCTATCGTAAACGAGTGCTACTTTCATAAATGCGGACAGTCTCTTTCGCCATTTTCTCCCATGTATACTTTTGAACGTATTTCTTTGCGTCTTTTTTCATATCATTTAATTCTTGAGTTGGGTTAAGTACTAGATTTAGCTTCTCAATTAAATCACTTTTTGAATACGGATCGAAAAAAAGTGCATTTCCACCTGTTACTTCTCTGAGTGAAGGAATATCTGATGATATCACAAGAGTTCCATAAGCCATCGCTTCCACAGCAGGCAAACCAAATCCCTCCATAAATGATGAAACTACTACACCACTCGCATTTTTATAGTAAGAAATTAATTCATCATCAGATACAGTATGAAGAAAAATTACATTTTTATTCATACCATGTGTATCAGCAAATTTAATTAGTCTGTTCATGAAATAATCTTTTTTTCCAACAATAAGTAAATTAGCATTCTTAGATATCTTTGAAAAAGCTGTTAAAAGTAACTCAACATTTTTATGTGGATAGACATTTCCTACATGAAGAAAATATGGATTTTTAGGAAGTTCAATATCCTTACTTTTTTCTCCGATATCAAAACCTTCATATGTCACATCTATTTTTTCTTTAGGAACGTTGAGATGATCAATAATTTCTTGTTTCGTGGCGTTTGAGACAGCAATAATCTTTTCTGCTTTATCTGCTGCTTTCTTC
>JAUPWJ010000018.1 GCA_030916575.1 Patescibacteria group bacterium
CGTTCTCAAGTCTTGTACTCACCGCCCGTCAAGTCAAGGGAGCCGGGAGTACCCGAAGTCTCTACATAAGTAGGGCCTAAGGTAAGCTCGGTGACAGGGACTAAGTCGTAACAAGGCACGGCTAGCGGAAGCTGGTCGTGGAATAATTCAATTTGAAAAACGTCCCATTAGTGATTTATCACTAATGTGTATCGGACCCGTTCCGATCGGATATTGAGTCGGTATTGTGTAGCTCAATTGACTACACAATGGTTTATAAGAACCTAAAACTTTAAGACAGTTTGGAAAGACAGACAAAAAATAAAAAAGTTAGAAGAACGAAACAAAACAAAATACAGCATAAGAAAAACCACCAGGAAACTGGTGGTTTTTCTGTTTGACTTTTTATCAAAAATGTGATATTTTATATTTAATCAAAATCTGAAAATCATGAAATTTGTCCGCTATGTTGCCGTCGTTCTTTTTATTATTTGGGCTATGGTTTCGGCCCTTGGTCAAAGTGTTTCCGCTAATCCGTCTTTTGGATTAGTATTGAAAATGCAAAATCCGTCTCACTATGGCGATGTTGTTGCTGTTTTAAGTGACACAGTTCCCAGTCCGGGCAAAATAGTTCTTCCGAATAGGTTTTTTATGCCCTGTCAGGATGATTATGCTGTCGTCGACACCTTGGTCGTGTTATTTATCGATGATGAGGAGTATGTGTTCATAGGGAGTATAAGTACTTCTTATACCTGTTGTCATAATGAGCAGAAGTCGCTCATTATTATGCCGAACCCAAATGCTTTAGAAGTAAATAAGGAGTTATTACGATGGAAAAATATGTACATCGGAGATTCTTTTTATTTAGACAAAGGTTTGGGTGGAAACTATGCTTCAGTGTTTGTGGAGAAATCCGAGCTTATTGAAGCAGGGTTATTGAAAGAGTAAAAAATAGAAATAGGCGAGTAGAGGTAGAGGCTGATCAGAATTTTTTTTGATTGGCCTCGTTTTTATTTTCACTTAACTTTATATGTTATACTTTTAATATGAAAAAGATCGGAGTAATTCGTGGAGGAGATTGGGATGGTTATAATAAATCTCTAAAGGAAGGAGCTGATATTATTTCTTATATTCAAAATAATTTAGGAGAGAAATATGAAGCCATTGATATCTTTATAGACAAAGACGGTATTTGGCACATTAAAGGCTTGCCGATAACTCCTCATGACATAGTGCACAAGGTAGATGTAATTTGGAATACAGCGCATGCAAGTGTTGCACAAATATTGAATAATTTTTCTATTCCACATATTAGTATAGGAGTTTTTTTAGGAGCACTTAAAAAAAGTAGAGAAATGTTGTACGAGCATATGAGAAATACTGATATATATATGCCACAGCATTTTATTATTCCAGCGTATCAGAATGACATTGATGGACCAATTGAAAAATTTGCAATAAAAAAAGCAAAACAAGTTTTTGAAAAGTTTTCTTCACCTTGGATTGTAAAATCTTTTAATGAGGATATATCAATGGGTATACATGTGGCTAAAACTTATCCTGAGCTTGTAAATGCAATTATTGATGGAGCAGAACATGGTAATAGTCTTTTTGTTGAAGAATTAATATCTGGAAAAGAGGGTTCCGTTCATTCATTAAAAGGTTTTAGAAATGATAATATTTACACCTTTGGTAGTAATAACTTTTCCTTAAATGAAAAAGAAAAGCTTGCCAGTATAACAAAAGATTTGCATACCCATTTAGGTGACGCACATTATCTAAAGTCGGATTATATCCTTACTCCTCGGGGTAGGGTTTATTTGAAGAATATAGATTTAACACCTGATTTTAAAGACAATTCTCATTTCTGTGAGTCTTGTATTGCCATGGGTGCAAAACCTCATACTATATTTGAGCACATTTTAGAACGAGCACTTTTGTGATATAATAACCAGATAGATTATTTTTATCTATAGCGAGTGATCGCACTCACATAGGCACATATGTTGGAGTTTCGCCATCACTCGCTTTAAATGAAAATAATGTAAAAAACCTCAACGAAAGTTGGGGTTTTTGTTTTCTCAAAATAAAAACAAATTTTAAAATGCACACATAAAATTCTGGTGAATTTTTGCTCTGCTCGTCATTCAAGAAAATAATAATCAGATTACTGATTTTATTTTCTAAATTCCTGTGCAAAGCATTATAAAATTTATTTTTATTTTTTATGTCCATCCTATAAGCTGGATCTCAAATTTTTAAATTTATTTTATAAATAAAAAATTTGGAAAGTTATCCACAGTTTTGTTAAAAAAATATTGTATTTTATTTTTATATGAGAGATAATTAATATGTTCGAGCAATAGTTATTCAAAAATTATTTTTGGGTCGTGACTATTGCAAACTAAAATTAAAAATAATATCGCGCGCGCGAAAAAAAATATGGCAGCAAAAAAGAAAGCAAAGAAGGCAGCTAAAAAAGCAGCTCCAAAGAAGAAAGCTACAAAGAAGCGAGCTTAGTCTTCTCGAAAAATCCTCCTTACGGAGGATTTTTCTTTTACCTTTTTATATAGAAAAAAAATGCATTTTATGATAAAATAGTTCTATGGGTTTATTCAATACAATATTCGGTGATACCAGCTCAAAATTTGTAAAAGATGCTGAAAAAATAGTAAATAAAGTAAATGCCCTCGAAGAGGGTGTTTTAAGCTTAAAGGATGGGGATTTTCCATTAAAAACACAGGAATTTAAGGATAGATTGGCTAAGGGAGAGTCTTTAGATGACATATTATCTGAAGCTTTTGCTCTTGTTCGGGAGGCTGCTAAAAGGAATTTAAAAGAGAGACATTATGATGTCCAGATTATAGGTGGCTTAGCTTTACATAAAGGAAAAATCACAGAGATGAAAACAGGTGAAGGTAAGACATTAGTCGCAACCTTGCCTGCATATTTAAATGCACTTACAGGACTTGGCGTACATATAGTCACAGTAAATGATTATCTTTCACGCCGTGACGCAGTACTCATGGGTCAAGTTTATAATTTTTTAGGTTTATCTGTCGGAGTAATTAATTCACAAAATGTTTCTTATCTTTATGATCCGAAGCATAATGAAGAAGATAAAGAGCGAGACTCTGTTGGAGAATTTAAAATTGTTTATGATTTTCTAAAACCATGTTCTAGAAAAGAGGCTTATGCTGCAGATATTACTTTCGGAACAAATCACGAATATGGTTTTGATTATTTACGAGACAATTTAGCTACAAGACTAGAAGACCTTGTACAAAGAGATCCTAATTTTGCAATTGTGGACGAGGTTGACTCTATATTAATAGATGAAGCTAGAACTCCTTTAATTATTTCTTCTCAAGCAGGGGATTCAGAAGATTTTTATACTAAGTTTTATCAAATCGCTAAACAATTAAAAAGAGATACAGATTATACAGTGGATGAAAAGCTAAAAGCGATACAGATGACTGACGATGGTATTACCAAAGCTGAGAATTTACTTGGCATAGACAATATTTATACAGAAAAGGGTATCAAATATGTACATCATTTAGAGACTGCAGTAAAAGCGCAGGCTATTTATGAGCGAGATAAAGACTATGTGGTCAAAGAAGGTGAGGTTATAATCGTCGATCCTTTTACAGGGCGACTTCAGCCCGGCCGACGTTGGAGTGAAGGTATACACCAAGCCATAGAAGCAAAAGAAGGTGTAAAAATTGAGAAAGAAACTCGTTCCTCTGGTTCTATTACATTTCAAAATTATTTTAGATTTTACAAAAAGCTCTCAGGTATGACAGGTACTGCATTAACTTCAGCTGAGGAATTTTTAAAGGTTTACGGACTCGATGTTATAGTAGTTCCTACTCATAGACCAGTGGTGCGTATTGACCATACTGATTTAATTTTCCAAACAGAAAAAGGAAAACTCCAAGCCATTGCAAGAACAGTAAAAGAACTCAACCAAAAAGGTCAACCAGTACTTATAGGTACTATTTCAATTGAGAAAAATGAATTACTTTCAATGTATCTCCGTCAAGAAGGAGTGCAACACACAATATTGAACGCTAAGAATCATGAAAAAGAAGGAGAAATAATTGTACAAGCAGGTAAAAGAGGCACAGTTACGATAGCTACAAACATGGCAGGGCGCGGAATAGATATTAAGCTCGGTGGAAATCCAATAGTGCCTGAAGAATATGAATTTGTAAAAAGTGTCGGTGGACTTTTCGTTATGGGAACTGAACGGCATGAAGCAAGGAGAATTGATAATCAGCTAAGGGGACGTTCTGGTAGACAAGGAGACCCAGGTGAGACTCAATTTTACGTATCACTTGAAGATGACTTAATGCGTGTTTTCGGAGCGGAACGAATCAAGAATATGATGGGACGCTTTGGTATACCAGAAGACCAGCCGATTACGAATGGTTTAGTGTCAAAGACACTTGAGTCTGCTCAAGCTAAAATTGAAGGTTTTCATTTTGACTCTCGTAAGAATACTTTAGAATACGATGATGTGATGAATCATCAAAGAAAGATTATTTACCAAAGACGTCAAAATATGTTGAAAGCTAAAAAAGATGAAATTGAAAAGCTTTTAGAAACTGTCACTTTGGGTAGAGAAAACGGAGAAGAAATTGTAAAAGAAAAAAGAGAGAAATTAGGAGATGAAAATTTCTTTGAAACTGTTCGTCGAATTGCCCTTTATACCAATGACACATTATGGATGGAAC